>NZ_CFIDRX010000024.1:0-26566 GCF_984433645.1 Marisediminitalea sp. | reverse complement strand
CAACTTTATCTTTCAGTGAATTCCAAGTGGCCCCCTTTGCGTCAGCAATTTCTGGCGTTCGACCTATAAATGTTTTAGGACCAAATTCATTGTATAGCATTTCATTTTCAGTAAGGATTGATAGAATAGGGCCATAAAACTCTTCACGTAACTTTTTTGTAGAATCCATAGCTTTGATTTTACTCTGATATTTTGCCGTAACCCATGCAGAGAAGAAAGCAACTGCTAATCCAGAGATGATCGATACTATTAGCGCAATAATGGAAATAATATTAGAAGTGTTAAAGCTGTCAGGTTCCAATTCAACCTCCTTTAAAAGTGGATTTCATAGTGTGTTAATAACTCCAATCTTCGTAAGCCAGAGGCAAGCTATTAAGTAAGTCTCTGCGTTCACGCCAGTTAGGCATATGCTTGTCCATGAGAGAGCGGAATCTGTCATTGTGGTGGCGCTCTAGTAAATGAACTAATTCGTGAGCAAGTATGAACTCCATACACTATGCCACTACAGCCATAACTCATGGTAGTTAAAAACGATTTAAAACAATACTAAAAGCATGGAGGTAATCCTGAGTTTTTTCATAAAAAACTGTTGTTGACTTTTTGAGCAACTCATGTGACGATATTGGCTGGCTACTGAGTAAAGCCTGTCAGTCCATGCAAATATTTTTCGAGATAGCTCAGTTCAAATCAAATTTAGCATAAGCCCGTAAGGCACAATGTGTTTGACTCAAGTGGACATCATTTAATGCATTGTAAGATACGGAGGCGTTATGCCATCGATAACTAATACATTTATTAACAAACTTAAAAAGCAAGCAAAATTAGTTTGTAAAAACTCATCTCAAACTTTAACGCAAGTGCAAGACGAAATAGCCCGTGAATATGGGTATTTGAATTGGCGAACACTAGTCTCGCATGAAGGTCGTGGTGCGATATTAGTTGCCGAAGCTGAAGATTGGTTTAGGGAAAATTATACTCAATCAGTTAATCACTCAAGAATATATCCTTCTATCGAAGAGCCTAGCGATATCTTTGATGTCATTGCTTCTAACTTTGACTTTGCATTGAATTATGAAGACGGTGGAAGAATGGCAGAAATGGCAGAAAATCTTGCTCTTGAAGACTCTTGGATATCAGAAGAGTTTCTGGATAAAGCATATGGAGGTGAGTAGTTATGAATACATCTAGTTTTCCAGAAGATAAAGCCCTAATAGAAGAAGATTTACCAAAGGTCATAACCAATTTTAACGGCTATGGTCATTCAAACTCTGCAAATTGGGAGCATGATGATACTGGTAGTTTAAATAATTACTCTGGCTGTGCTGATATGATGTACTCAGCAGATGCTGAGCACTCAGGTTGGGAAGAAGGTTACGATTACTAAATATCGTAAATTAACCAACTTAATTACATGTACGCACATAACTGCTAGTCGTGAACTAAGCCAATGACTTACTAAACCAAGACGATGTACTTTAAGAGGCGAACCCATATGTGGTTCGCCTTTTTCGTTTATATGTACACAGTTTGTGAATTCGCCTGATTAGTTACAGCTGTTACTAAAACAGGCATTGGTATCGCCAAATCCGATGACACCGTTACAGTGCATGGTTTCGGCGTAGCTGCCGCCGCCACATTGTCCGTTGGCATAGTTCGCCGTGTTGTATTCCATGTCTTCTGCCTCGCGGATTTCTCCGTTTACGAATACATAGTCAACAACGACGTCTCTGCCTGAGGCATCGTTATCATATTGAACCTGTAAATTACCGGATGCACTGCCTGAATAGGTGTAGTCAGCCATTGTTGATGACAGTGTCCAGTCGGCTACCACATTACCGTCTATCACCAGGTTGATATGCTCGCTACCGGTTACCCCTTGAGCTCTTACCGTGATGGTATCGTTGCCACTATTTCCGCCCGGTGATGCCGATGCACAATTACCGCTAAAGCATGCGCCTGTGCCGCCAAAGCCGATAACACCATTGCAGTGCATGGTTTCAGAGTAGCTGCCACCACCGCATTCACCATTTCCGTAGGTTGCCGTGTTGTATTCCATGGACTCAGCTTCGCGAGTTTCGCCGTTTACATACACACTGTCTAAGATGACATCCGCACCCGAAGTGTCGTTGTCGTATTCGACTTGCACGTCCCCGGCAGCATTGCCGGAATACACGTAGGACGATGTTGTGGTAGTCAGCGTCCAATCGGCTACTACATTGCCATCGATTAACAAATTGATATGTTCAGTACCGGTGACACCTCTTGCGTTTACTACAATATCCGTTGAAGAGGGAGAGCCTGTGCCGCCTGTAGAGCCGCCGCCCGAGTTACCGCCGCCCGAATTCGCACTGCCTTCACTTACCGTAATATCTGAGCTACCGCTACTTTGATAACCTTCAGTGGCCATAACCATGTAGTTAAATGTACCCAGGTTTAGCCCGACACTGGCCCAGGCATCGAAGTGATTGCCGGTGGTAATTGTGCCGCTTATATTGCCGTAGCCTTTGATAGGTTGGCGAACGCTGAAGTACTGATAAAAGGTCTGTGTACCTTCAATACTGGGTTGCTGTACGCGCTGACAACGCCGGATTTTATAGGTCGCGCCATCACTTTGGAATGTGCCGTAATCCACCCCGCCAGCGCAGGAAGACGGATCGTAAGAGCCATAGCTTTCGATGATGTAATACTCAACGAGCGGGTTCTGACTCCAACCGTATAACGCTAAATAGGAGTTTTGAGAACTGTCTACACCATAGTAGCCGGAATAGTTAACGGTTTTTCTTCCTCCGGGGTTCCAGCCTTTACCGCCTACCCAGTTGTTGGTGCTGCTATTCCATTGAGACTGGTAGCGTCCGCCGGGTTGCAAAGTGAAGTTGGCATTGCCGCTGTCTTTCCAGAATGAGTAGTAGAACCCATCGTGAGTGCCGGTTTCATTTTCGTATAGTGTTTGTGCCGTGACGCCTAAACTGCAGGTGAGCAATGAAAGTCCCATTGCCAAGCGTTTTGATTTTGTGCCCATTTTTGTTTCCTTTTAACTTTGTTTGTGCCATTCAAAGATGTGTAAAGGTGTGCTGCCAGACATCATTGCCGCCACTCAGAGAGGCAGGATGAGACCGCAACAAGGGCCGATACTAGGTGATCCGGTCGTGATCTCTAGCAATAAACAACATTTCATAATGTTTAATTCTTATTTCGAAAATGTTAATTAAATTAACAATTTGGTGGTTTTGATACAGTGGTACAGGTAGAAAAGTATCTGGTAATTGGGGAGCTGTTGTTTAAGTCAAAAAGAGGGGCCTGCAGTGCGCGGTACAACGCTATCGCGACGATGAGTTGGAGTACAACGCCAGGCCATTATCACTCTGTGAAAACAGGTGCTTGAGTTGCTGGTGGTAATCACTTGGTAATCGCTACTACTCAGTAGACTCTTCCATAATATTATGTAGTTTAAATGACACACTAAAGCCTTTACCTGGCGCGCTTTCATAATTTATATCGCTGTGAAGCACCGCTTTAACCATGTTGTACACAATGCTTAAACCCAGACCGGCATTGCCTGCACCGCGTTTGGTGGTATAGAAAGGTTCAAACAGTTTCTTTAGTTCGTCTTCTTCAACGCCTTTGCCATTGTCGGTAAATGAAAGCTGATAGCCGTCACCGGCGGGCGCAACGCTAATGGTGATCTCGCACTGTTTCTGGCCAGGCGCAAAGGCATGAATAATAACATTCGAAGTAAGCGCAGCCAGAATTTGAAGAATGACCGTTGGGTAGGTGGATACATTAACGTTAGGGGGGATTCGGGTGTTGAATGTAATGATCGAGTTATTCGAAGTGGCATTATACGTTTGCACAAATTCGGCCACTAATTCAGCTAAATCAACGGTTTCTAACTTTGACGCCTCGTCGGTGTTTTTCACTGCTACGCGCTTAAAACTCGATAGTAACCTAGACGCCCTCTGCATGTTTTTCAGCATGCTCGATGTCAGGTCCTGGGCCGTATTGAGGAATTCGTCAAACTGATTCGCATCTAACTTACCGTCATCGAAGTCCCGACGTACTTCAGCTAACAGCTCTATAAGTAATGAGCAGTTACCAATGTTTACGCCCAGTGGTGTATTTATTTCATGAGAAACACCGGCAACCAACCCGCCCATCGCGGCCATTTTTTCTGATTCAATCAGCTTTTCCTGCTCCGATGGATCTATCTGAGACACGTGCGGTACTTGTGCTTTTTTCATTTACCCTCAGCTCGATGTTTTCTGCCACCCCAGGCGCTGTGCAGAAGCGCGTAGTGAAGTTGGGTCATTAGACTTCACTATTGAGTATAGACGATGATTTGTTGAGCGCTGGCCTCGCATTTATTTTAAATAGTCAAAGTCTTTACAAATGCGTATGCTAGACGGTCAGGAAATAACTATTCAAAGGGACGAATATGAAGTCTGCTGTTTTAAACTCGCTGAAATCACTTGGTATTGCGGGGAGTTTCGCTGTTGTTGCGCCATTTGCCAATGCGGTGGATTTAATCGATTTGGGAGATTTCCCTGCGTGGTTTACCGACGCGATGGCCAGAGAAGTCACCGTTGCAAACACCAGTGATTTTGAGCTCACCGCATTAAGTGCAAAAGGTAAAGTGCCTGGCGCGTTGTCGTTAGAAGAGCAAGAAGAAGGGTATTGGTACTACAACATCAATATTGGTACCGGCTCGCCAGTTGAATGTTATGTATTTACTGAATTTGACGGCCCTGCTAATTCCCTGAACGCCATTATCAAGCACAACCTGCAAGGTGCTGAAGCACTTAACGGCAAGAGTCTATCGGGTCAGTTCAACTATGCCATTGACAGTGGGCTAACTGGCGCTACACCTTATTTGCAACTCGATACGTTATACATGCTCGGAGAGGGCGCAGAAAAAGTATCCGGTGTCATTAAGGCCATGTCTGCGCAAACCGAACAAAGCCTGCAAATTTGTACCCACAACGAAATTGGCTATCGCGCGACATTCCGTTCAGTGTTCGACGCGTTTGTTGAGGCTTTTGCTCAACCTCACAATACCGCTACATTTTTTAGCCCGGTTTATCGGGTTTCAATAAATGGCATGCCCGTTGGTTTTAGCCGTGAAGTATTCAGTGTCGACAGTGACGGTGACGTTGGTATTGAAAATTACAGCGCTTATATTTTCCCCGTTGATACCAGTTCTGTTGCCACTTCTGACAACGTTTCCACCTCCTGGAGTCGGGCCGACGGTTCGTTAATTAATGCGAATCAATATGCGATTGAAAACAGTACCCTGGCGTCTAGATATGCCATTAGCTACAACGAAGATGCCTGGTATGTTGAAGGCGAACTGCAAGGCAAAGCGGTTAGCGGCAAGCTAGACTACAACAGTTGGCTATTGTCTGGTCTTGGCAGCTACCTGGAAACAGAAATACTGAAGCAATCAGATAAGTCCTCTGCGACATTCCACATGTGGGCACCAGACGCCGATCCTCTCAGTGCGCTGGAAGTGAATTTAAGCAAAATCGACAGTCCGAACGCCAATTTCAAACTGGACATGGGCGCATTAGTGATGGAATTCCAGGCCAAAGAACACGGTATTTTTGAGCAAGGCACATTGTCCAGAGGTGCTTTGAAAATGCAGATGGAGCTTATTTATCTGCATGGTAAACCGGTGCTGCCGTGAGGTGGCTGGTTTCGTTATGGGTGCTGCTCTGGCATGTTCCGGTCAGCGCCGATACTGCGCCGTTAATGGCTTCAATTTCGGTTGAACTCGACGCAGAGCAGTCTTTGCCTTTACAGAATAGTATTCAGGCGACGCTGGTCACCTCTGAAGCGACTAAATTAAAAGCGGCGTTGAAGGCGTGGGAAGGCATAGACATCCTGCAGGCAACGGCGACTGAGTTGACCCTTACCATTACACAGCGGCCGGTTTACAACGGTAGCGTAGAAACTGCCTTTTTAGCCGATAGCTTTGTTATCGATATTAACGAACCCAGCACCAAGCAGTTTGCCAGTGAGTTTATGCATTGGGTGGCACAGCCCTGGAAATTGTCAGATCTTACGGAGTACGTTAATCAATACATCGACCAGCCAAGCTATATTCACGGATTTAATTTTGCGTCTGTGGTAGCCACTCAACGCAGCGGTGATTGCACTGAATACGCAGCACTCACGACAGCCCTGGCTCGATCACTTGGTTTGCCGGCACGGCTGGTTGTTGGCACGGTCATTGTCGAGGAATCAACGTCAATACAGGCATTTGGGCACGCGTGGACGGAAGTGTATTACGAGAATACCTGGCAAATCATTGACGCCGCCTTGTTGCAATCGACAGCGCTCAAACATTTTTATTTGCCTGCATCAGCACTGACAAACGAAGGGCCAGGGTACGCTATGGCCTTGGTACATTCCGTAGGGTTAATGCCTGAAAAAATCGTGGCGGTAAGTAATGCCAGGTAAGGCCAGGCTTATGTCTGGTTTTTTCCTGGTGAGAGTAAATTGCGGCAAAGCGGTTTTATTCAGCTATACCTAAACACAACGCATGGAGAATATGATGGCTAAAGTAACCGGTATTGGTGGCGTATTTTTTAAAAGTAAGCACAACGATCGCGAGTTGGCCAAGTGGTATAGCGAGCACCTTGGTTTTAAATTAGAGGATTTTGGTGGTGCTATTCTTAACTGGGCGGAAGATACGGCGAACGACAACGGGTTAACGGTATGGCACGTTGCGGCGAAGGAGTCAGAGTGGTTTTCACCCAGTCAGTCGCCGTTTATGATCAATTATCGGGTCGACGATTTAGACGAGCTGCTTGCGCAGTTGCAGAGTAAAGGCGTAGATATTGAAGCCGGTCCAGAGTCACATGAAAACGGCAAATTCGCCTGGATCATGGACCCGGAAGGCAACAAAATTGAGTTGTGGCAACCTCAGGCCTGGCAGGACAAACCAAGCGAATAACCGCAACTTTGCGGCGCGGTTAGTGGCTGTGATTTAAAGACTGCTCAAAGTCGTTGTCCAGTTGCTTGGCAAAATTCTTTGCATGCATCGCCACTAACTCCAGTTGAAAGTCCTCTTCAGTTTGCGGCGTATACATGGGCACTGCCGCTGCTTCGCCATGCTCATTTACGGCCATAAACGAAATAAAACACCGGTTAGTGATCCACTGTTCGTTGACCTTTGGCTCAATGGCTTTTACAACAACGTAGATATGCATACTCGATCTGCCGGTATGCACAACACTGGCGTCGAGCCGCACCATCTGTCCGACTTTGATTGGGCGAATAAAGCGAATGCCATTTGCTGAAATGGTAATGCAGTATTTGCCACTCCATTGAGCTGCACAGGCATAAGCGGCCTGATCAATCCATTTCATCACCATACCTCCGTGCACATTGCCGCCAAAGTTAATATCTGTTGGCTCGGCGAGAAATTGAAATGTTAGATGTGAACTAAGCATAGGAGGCACCTTCTTACTGCATATTGGTTAAAGTATAGTCAATATCGTTAACATTGCCTGTGCAGTGGAACGTCCTGTGATTCTGCAGTTACTGGTTTAAAACAAAGGTGACGCGGTATTTTGGGGTGAGTGTTCACGTAAGATAAGATGAGAACAAGGTTTTCTTCGTTGGCCGGCTCCTGAATCTTTACTGTTATTTGTCTACACTAAAGCTAATTCAAGACTAACGAAGCGATAACGAGAAAATCAAAAGGATCTGACGTCAATGAAATACATGTATGTACTGTTTCTGGGAGCCTGTTTGGCGGTAATGGCGTTGAACGCGCCAGCGAAGTTAAATCAAAACGAACTCAATGTGAGTGGCCTTAAAAATTTCCAAATCAATAGCGAAACAATGGTCAGTGCGGGTTTGCCCGACAATACGCACCTGGAAGTGTTGGCGAAAAGCGGCGTAAATCGTGTTGTCGATTTAATTCCAGGAGATCGCCAGGCGGAGCGGCAAATCGCAGAGTCGCTGGGCATGCAGTACCACAACATTTCCGTTGATTGGCACAATCCGACGCTTGCGGACTTTGAGCGCTACACAGACATAATGAATGAAGCCAAAGACAATGGTGAAGTGGTTCTCACACATTGCAAATTGAACTGGCGAGGCTCAGCGTTTACTTATTTGTACCGCGTTACTCAACTCAATGAAGACGAAGCAACTGCACGCGCCGACATGGAAGCGATTTGGACACCCAATGAGACCTGGCGCGATTTTATAGAGAAGGTCAAAACGGCCAACTAAGCCGATTTGTTAACTTGTATGTGAGTATCTGTCTAAAATTATTAAGCAATTTAAGAAATCTTAAAATTTTAGATACAGATCAAAATTTATTTATTTTTTGCTGCTAAACTTTGAGGTGACCCTACAAATAGTGCTTCCGAATGTTGTACGAGAAACACGTAACGCCGCGGAGACATGTTATGTCCTTAAGTGCTTTTCCTACATCAAAAAAAATCGCAACACAGGCAGATTCAGCCCTCAATGTAGACAGAGGGCATCTTTGGTTACATTGCTTCAGAACCTGCAAAGAATGCAAGGAGCTTTCCTCAGACCTCACCCAATATGTGTTCAGAGACGGTAGTTCACTTGTACTGGATTCCAGTCATGATTTTCCAGTACCCGTTGATAGAACCACGCTGATCAGACAACTCCAGAATAGACGAAGTTACTAGGTTAAATTCGTATCATTCGAAAGCCCTGTAGTTCAATTGAACGCAGGGCTTTTTCATATAAAACAAAGAAGTAGAGTTATCTTTTTTTGTTTCTGTTTTGTCCAAACTGTTAAGTTGTTCAGTTCGTGCGGTTTTTCCCTCGGTTTATCCTCTTTTTTTTGCAAAAAGCCTGTAAGAGTCCATACTTAGCCTAGTTGTTATGTATTTGTTAAGTAACAGGAGTAAGAAGGTGGCACTCTCCATAAAACAAAAATTATTGTTACTGTCGTTGGTACCCGTTGTGGTGCTGGGGGTTGTGTTAACAGCCTTCACTGTTTTTCAGGTAAATCAATTGGCTGAAAATCGCCTGGATAGCAGCAGAACGCTGCTTGTTGATGATCGTGAACACGAAGCTAAATCATTGGTAGAAATTGCGGTTAGTTTAGTGAAGCCTATCTATGAAAATGGCGGCTCCAGAGACGAAGCCGTTGCCTTGCTAAGCCGTTTTTCTTACGGTGAGTCCGGCTACTTTTTTGGCTACGACAATAACGGTATACGCGTATTCAACGGGAGCAATCCGGCGGGTATTGGCAACAGTTATTGGGATCTGAAAGACAGCAACGGTACTTATCTCATTCGCGAGTTGGTTAAGGCCGGTAAGCTGAATAAATTCGCCGAAGGCGGTAATTATGTGACTTATTACTTCCCGAAACCTGGCGATACTAAGCCTTATCCCAAGCTGTCGTATTCTGCGTATTTTCCCAATTGGGACCTGATGATTGGTACCGGTTTCTACATTGACGAAGTTGAGCGGCATCTTGCGGGCATAGAAGAAGACGTATACTCCACACGAAATGGGCTGGTTACGCTGCTGGTATTGACTTGCGTGGTGTTAGTGGCGGTGGTCTTTTTTGTTGGGCTACTGGTTAGACGCAGCATTAGCAAGCCATTGGATCAGATCACCAGCTCAATCAAGCTATTGTCTGAAGGTAATGGTGATCTTACCCGTAAGGTCAAAGTCGATGATCAGTTCGAGATTGGCTTACTGGCTAAATATGTCAATCAGTTGCTCGGCAATTTGCATAGTATGATGTGCATGATCCGCGATGTGACCCAGGATATTAAGGCGGAGACGGGTAAGCTGGATGAACGAGCGGCGCGATTAGACCGAATTGCAGCGGAACAACAAGGTAATACCGACCAGATTGCGGCCGCGATTACTGAGCTGTCAGCTTCTTCGATGAACGTGACCCAAAATGCAGATGCTGCTGCCGATGCGGCACAGGAAGCCGAGCAGCAAGGCAATATTGCCGACAAGACGGTATGGGAAAGCGTCAGCAGTATGAATGAACTGGTAGATGAAATTAGTCGGGCCAGTGAGGTGGTGAAACGCGTTGGTGGTGACGTCGATGCTATTGTTAACCTACTGCAGGTTATCGAGAATATCGCTGAGCAGACCAACTTACTGGCGTTGAACGCGGCAATAGAGGCTGCCCGGGCAGGGGAGCAGGGTCGCGGATTTGCTGTTGTTGCTGACGAAGTACGTAGCCTGGCAAGTAAAACACAGTCCAGTACTGAACAAATTCAGGATATGATACAGCGGTTACAAAGTGGCTCACAATCTGCGCTTACCACCATGGAAGCCAGTATTTCCAAGAGTCAGGAAACGCAACACCGGGTTGAAGCTACCAGGGAAGCATTACTGGCCATCGCTAAAGCTACACAGACCATTAATCAGATGAACGCAGAAATTGCGTCTGCTGCGCAGGAACAAAGTCAGGTATCTGGCGATATCAGTGTACGCGTAAACGAAGTCAATGAGCAAACGAGTCAGCTTGCGCATTCATCGGCCGAGAACAAAGACGCCTGCGACGTTATGAACGACAAAACGCGCCATTTGGAATCTCTGGTTGGTCAGTTCCGTTTGTAACGCACTCACTCGTTAGTTAATAGTTACCCACAGCGCCTTTTGTTTGAAAGGCGCTTTTATTTTGCGCGTTTAAAAATGCTGTGGGCACAATAAAAAACATGATGGTTTAATGCCGTCTTGCCGCCATTTTATGGCATCATGTTGTGAAATAATAATCACAACAGACGACATACCATGAAAAAGTTTTTAAGTTCTGTCGCAATGGCGGTAGCTGTTGCAGCTTGCTCTCCTCAGAGCGTTACACCTGAATCTTCTACTTCTTCTTCCGATGCAGCTGCGCCTGCGATGGCAGAAATCAAATCTGGCGTAGACTATCATTCGCTGTCAAATCCTGGAGAGATGAAAGTCACTCACCTGGATTTGGATTTAACCGCAGACTTCGACGCAAAGCGGTTAAAAGGCAGCGTGACTCTCACATTTGACAAGCTTGCCGCGGATGCCAGCGAGCTAGTGTTAGATACTCGGGATCTGAATATTCAGTCGGTTTCTGCCAACGGCGAAAGCCTCGCTTTTACGCTGGACGAGGTGGATCCTGAACTGGGTGCTGCTCTGCGTATTCAGGTGCCGGAAGGTATTAATCAGGTCACGGTTTCTTACCAGACCTCTCCACAAGCGTCGGGCGTGCAATGGTTAACGCCTGCGCAAACGGCCGGAAAGCAACATCCTTTCCTGTTTACTCAGGCGCAAGCCGTGCATGCACGAAGCTTTATACCGCTGCAGGATTCTCCTCAGGTGCGCGTAACCTATACGGCTAAAATAAAAACGCCTGAAGAGCTGCTGGCAGTGATGAGCGCTTCGAACGACCCGGACACGCCGAGAGACGGCGAGTATGACTTTACTATGCCACAGCCAATTCCGTCTTATCTGATTGCCCTGGCGATTGGTGATTTACAGTTCAAAGCGATGGGAGAAAGAACCGGCGTTTACGCCGAGCCAGCGTTACTGGATGCCGCCGCCGAGGAGTTTGAAGATACCGAAAGTATGCTCGAAGTCACGGAGCAGACCTACGGTGCGTACAGCTGGGATCGCTATGATTTATTAATTCTACCGCCATCGTTTCCGTTTGGAGGCATGGAAAACCCCCGCCTGTCTTTCATAACGCCTACCGTGATAGCCGGCGACAAGAGCCTGGTATCGCTTATTGCCCATGAACTGGCGCACAGCTGGTCGGGTAATACGGTCACCAATGCCACCTGGCGCGATCTGTGGCTGAACGAAGGGTTCACCACGTATCTCACTTATCGCATCATGGAAATGGTGTACGGCCACGACCGTTATCGCAAAGAAGCGGTACTGGGCTATCAGGATCTGACAGACGATGTGGCAGCACTACCAGAAAACGATGAGATTCTGGCGATTGATTTACGCGGACGGAACCCGGACGACGTATTTTCAAATATCCCCTACGAAAAGGGCGCACTGTTTCTGAGAGAGTTAGAGCAGAAAGTCGGCAGAGCAGAGTTCGATAAATTCCTGGTGAATTATTTTCAGCATTTCGCGTTTAAGAGTATTACCACTGACGAGTTTGTTGCATACCTCGATAAAACACTGTTAGCCGATTACGCAGACAAGCTCGACAAAGCCCGCATTCAGGAATGGATTTTTACCCCGGGCATTCCTGCCGGTGCGCCAGTACCTACATCGGACGCGTTTGAACTTATCGATCAGGCAAGAAGTCACTTTTTAGCGGGAGAGGTACCAGCCAGCAGTATTAATACGCAAAGCTGGACAGTGCACGAGTGGCTGTACTTCCTGAACAATATGCCGGAAGCATTAACTGATGCACAGTTGGCTGCGCTGGATAAAGCCTTTAATTTAACTCAGTCTTCCAACAATGAAATTGCGCATAGTTGGTTGATGATCGCGGTGAAGAATAACTATGAGCCAGCCTACGAGCGGTTGTATAGCTATCTGGTATCGATTGGCCGTAACAAGCTGGTGAAACCACTGTATCAGGCGTTATCGCAAACCGCAGAGGGCAAAGCATTTGCTAAAAAAGCATTTGAAGAAGCCAAGCCGGGTTATCACCCGCTTACGGTAAAAGCAAACGAAGGCTTCGTGGAATAGCCATTCGGGCATCAACCTAAAAGGCTCAAGCAACTTAAAACGACCGGCATTTGCCGGTCGTTTTACATCTGAACCAACGAAGCTGGTGGCTGCTATATTCGTTGTGCGTTAACGTTATCCGGTGTTATGGTCTTTGTTTACAGGAACTTAACAAGGGAATTTTATGCGTTCGTGGTTAACATCTGTGTCTTGCTGTCTGCGTCTGGCAGTGATTTCGTTACTGTTACTGGCATTTCAAACCAATGCTGAGGTGTCTGTTAAACCGGTGCAGCTTTACAAAGACGGCATACCCGGCGCCATAGTGTCAGATAACCCCGGAGTGATTCATCGGGAAAGCCCGGGTGATAAATTTGTTGCCGCTGTGTCTAAACCGTCTCTGACGGCATATTTACCCGAGCAACAACATGCGTTGTCGCCCGCCGTTATTATTTGCCCGGGTGGCGGCTATTTTGGTTTATCTACAATCAAAGAAGGCGAGGATGTTGCCCGCCGGTTTGCGTCCAATGGCATCGCAGCCTTTGTGTTGCACTACCGTATGCCCAAACCTTCCACTATGGAAGTCACCTATGAAGGCCCCCTTCAGGATGTGCAACAAGCCCTTTTTACCGTGCGAGAACAAGCTAAATCGTTCTCTGTAGATCCTGACAACATTGGTGTAATGGGTTTTTCAGCGGGTGGGCATTTAGCCGCCAGTGCGGCAACCCAGTTTGCGAAACCGGTATTGAAACAGCACATAAACTCAGTAAAGCCGGCATTTCAGATATTGATTTATCCGGTGATCAGTATGACTGCGGAGTTAACCCATGAAGGCTCGCGAAACCTGCTTATTGGTGAGCCCGCGGACACGCCGGAATACACCGGCCTTATCACTCGGTTTTCCAATGAACTGAACGTGACGGCTGACTCGCCACCGGCGTATCTTGTTCACGCCACAGACGATACTGTTGTGATAGTGGAAAACGCGCTGCACTACTTTGATGCCTTGCGGACAAAAGACGTCAGCGTACAAATGTTAATTGTGCCGGATGGCGGTCACGGATTTGGTATGCGCCACCGCGTAGACTGGTTCGCCAACGTCATTGACTGGGTAAAGTACCTTTCTAATAAGTAAGTCATTGTAAAGGTTGTTTAAAGGAGTGAAACACTCAATAGATGCGCACTCTATAGCGTATTCTCGTTGTGATATTGAGTGTTTCTACTGTGATAATTTCCCACAAATACCGTTTTATTTTCATAAAAACACGCAAGACTGCCGGCACGAGCATAGAAGTGCTTTTATCGTCTTTGTGTGACGACAGGGATGTATGTACACCCATTTACCCGCCAGAGCTTGGGCATGTGGCCCGCAACTACAAAGGGCGCTGGCCACTATCAGCCGAGCTATCCCGGCAACGAACCGGGTATAACGTTAAATCGGCGACAGATTGGATAAAAGGACGACGCTTTCGAAATCATTCCGGTGCTCAGGATGTAAAGCACCGCGTGGGCGCTGACATTTGGCGGTCTTACACCACATTTTGCGTCGATCGCAATCCCTGGGACAAAACGCTGTCACATTTTCATATGTGTTTGCGGGGGTCTAATCCACCGGGTAGCTTCACGGATTATCTGGCCAATACGGCACTTTGTTTGAATTACCCGCTGTATTCTGACGAACAAGGACAGGTTATGGTTGACCGCGTGCTGCGGTATGAGAACCTGAATGCAGAGCTGTTTGAGTTGCTCAGCGAATTGGGAGTGCCATGCGCGGGAGCGCGTTTAGTTAACGCCAAAGGCAATTATCGCAAGGACCGTCGGCACTATCGGGAAATCTACAGCCAGCAGCAGCGCCAGCATATTGAACGGGCCTTTGCCCCTGAAATTGCACTGTTGGGTTACCAGTTTTAGACGAATTACCTGTATTTCGGTTCAGTTTACACAGCACAACAGTTCGTTACACTTTATTCTGTCACGCTAAATGGGAGTAAGTGGTATTATTCCCACCTCAATAAAAACCAAAACACGTTCATCTTTCGACAGTGGAGACAAATAATGAAACGACTATTGGCGTGGGCCAGTTGTGTGCTTTTGTTGCTTGCAACAAACGCAATGGCCAGGGACGTTGAGTATCGTTTGCCATCGGGCATTCAGCCAACTTTTCAAAAAATCCATTTAAATATCGACCCTGATACCCCTGAATACAGCGGTGTCACCATCATCGATATTGACATTACCAAGCCTACCCAGCGCGTCGGCTTCTACCAGTTGGATTTACAGGTAGACAGTGCGGAATTGGTCCAGAACCAAAGAATTACCCCGTTAGCTATTGAAAAGGGCGACTACGATATTAACTGGGGTTATGCGACCCGCGAGATACCCGTTGGTACTTATTCCCTTAAGATTCATTTTCATGGCAAGGTGAACACCTCTTCTGATGGCATGTACCTGTCCAGTTTTGAAAATAAAAACTATATTTTCACGCAGTTTGAAGACATGCATGCCCGTCGTGCTTTCCCAAGCTTCGACGAGCCAAATTTCAAAATTCCTTACCAAATGACCATTACTTCGCCTGAGAAACAGGTGGTGGTATCGAATACGCCGGTGGAAAAACATGAAGTGAAAGACGGTATGCAAACCGTAACGTTCATGAAAACCAAGCCAATGCCAACGTATCTGATTGCGTATACAGTCGGCCCATTTGACAGCGTTGAACTGACAGGCCTGAAAGTGCCGGGTAAGATTTACGTGCCAAAAGGCTATGCAGACAAAACCAAATTTGTCGTAAAACACACACCAGAAATTTTAACGGCGCTGGAAGACTTCTTCGGTATTGAATATCCCTACCGCAAACTGGATTTCGTTGCAGTTCCAAACTTTACCCACGGCGCAATGGAAAACGCGGGCTTAATTACCTACCGTGACAGCCTGCTGTTGTTGGAAGATGAGCCGGGTTTAGCAGAGCGCTCAGGCCCTCTGAATGTCATTGCCCACGAGCTTGCTCACCAATGGTACGGCAACCTGGTTACCATGGCATGGTGGGATGACCTGTGGCTGAATGAAGCCTTTGCATCCTGGATGGCAAGTTATGTCATGATGGAATTGTACCCGGAGCTAAATTTCCGCGACCGTATTATTCAGGAAGGCGCGTTTGGTGCCGATGCCAGCCCAACCGTAAAACCCGTCAAGAAAGTGGTGAAGAGTCAGCCAGACGTAATGGACGGGCTGGGTCTGAACTATTCGAAGGGCGAATCTATTCTGCAAATGATCGAATCGCTGATCGGGACAGACAACTTCCGTACAGGTATCCGTGCTTACATGAAAAAGCACGCATGGGGCAACACTCAGGCCGACGACTTGTGGGCTGCGCTGGACAAAGTTTCGGACTTTAATCTGAGCGCCATGATGAAAGCGTATCTGGAACAGCCAGGGTATCCGCTTATTGAAGTTGCGTCAGATGGTTCGGTTTCGCAACAGCGTTATCACTATGCTGGTGCTAAAGTTGACGCGCAAAACTGGGCGGTGCCGCTGAATATCAGCTACAAAAAAGACGGCAAAATTTCTCGTGAAATCGTGTTTGTCGACAAATCGTCAACCCGTTTACCGCAGCTAGCAGAGGCTGACTGGGTATTCCCTAACGACAATGCGACAGGCTATTTCCGTTGGTCGATTCCGGAAAGCCAGTTAGACAACCTGTTAGCCGACCTGAACGTGCTGAACAACCGTGAAAAGAAAAACGTGTTGTACAACATGCAGGCGCTGTTAAATGGCGGCAAAGTGGGTATCGACAGTGTAATGAAAGTACTGAACGCCTTAGCACAGGACGATGACCCTGTTGTTATTCGTGCGTCGGTAGGCACGCTGAGCGAGTTCCTTTACCTGGTAAATGACGACAACGAAGAGGCGTTTGCCAAGTTATTGAATGACAAATACATGCCATTACTGGACAAGCTAACACTGACTCAGGGTGACAACGATGAAGAGAGTGTGATTCGTCTGAGAAATCAACTGTATTCTTTGTTGGGTCACCACAGCCAAAATGCCTCGTTGATTGAAAAGAGTGAAGCACTGGCAAAACAGTATGTTGCAGACACAACAAGCGTACCAAGTGGTATAGCCCGCACTGCACTCAGTGTTACCACTGAACAGGACGGTAAAACTGCCTGGTTCGATACTATTCTGAAAACATTCCGTGCGAGCCAACTGCCAAATGTTAAGAATACGCTGTTGTATTCAATGAGCTTTGACGATGAAGCAACGGTGAATAAGCTGCTTGATTTAGCACTGGGTGATGACGTAACGCCTGCCAATACTGTGTATATGGTCGTAACGGTTGCACGTAACCTGGAAGATCAAACGCCACTGTATACCTGGTTAAAAGCCAACACCGATGCACTCGTTGCAAAAATGCCGGCTTATCACGTATCGCGTATGCCTGAGTTTGTGTCTACTACCTGTGACGCTGATAATCTGGCAAAGGCCATCGCGTTCTACGGCCCGCTGAAAGACCAGTTTGAAGGCATGGCGCGTAGTTATGACATCATGATGGATGAATCGAATCAGTGCTTACGGTTGAAAGATACCTACCAGTCTGACTTTGACGCCTTTCTTGCGGCGCAGTAACGCCACCTTACAATAAACAACAAAAGGCACCGCTTGGTGCCTTTTTTGTGTCTGAAACTTAGCGGTGTCGCGCCGTTAAGGGTGCGCGACACAGCTGAGTGCTAAGCGTTTTTTACTCTACTTCAATGTCTGCTTCGGCTGGATTTACCATCATCAGGTCGACGAGTCGTTTCACTACGGGTGAAACCAGCAGTATTGTCGGCAGTGCAATGGAAAAGGTCATCGGCCAGGTTGTTAGCCAGCGAGTGATAGTGCCTGCGTTGGCGCCCACATTAATGAGCAACACCGCTAAAGACATAATCCCCGACATGAATAACGCCATCATGAAGGAGAAGACTAATTGCGTGTATCGTCTATGGATCATCGATTGTTCTCCTGTAATTCGTTTAAATAAGCAACAGTACCTAGTATATTCGATTGCGTTAATGTTAAATATGTCTTATCTGATAATTTAAAATTGCAAAAATGAAATCATGCTTGATGACATCGCCTTGTTTGTAGAAGTGGTTAACCGAGGTAGCCTGGCCGCCGGCGCTAAACAGGTAAAGTTACCCGCCGCCACGGTCACCAGACGCATTCAGCGTTTAGAAGCGCAGCTGGGTGTAAAGTTAATGCATCGCTCTGCAAGAAAGTTGGTGCTTACACATGACGGAGAGGTTTATTTTCAAACCTATGCCGAGTTAGTTCAGCAGTTTAATCAGGCGCAACAGGTGTTGAGTCAGGAGAATCAACAGCTGGCAGGAAAAGTGAAGGTGCTGGCGCCGGTCAATATCTCACACGGGATTCTAAGAGCAATGTGGGTGTCGTTTACTAACGAATACCCGGATATCCAATTGGATCTTGAACTCAGTAACCACCAGATGGACCTGATAGAATCCCAGGCTGATTTGGCTATTCGAATTGGAAAGCAGCCCGACTCCTCTTTTTATCAACGCCGCCTGGGCGAGCTGGAAACGGTATTGATTGCCACGCCAGCGTATTTGAAAGCGCATGGGGAACCATCTCATCCATCAGAATTGGTTGAACACAATCTGATAGGAATTTCCATGCGTAAAAAATGGGTGTTACACAATCACGTAAACAGCCAGAACTTCACGCTTTACCCGCAGTGTCGCGCGCAAATCAATGATCCGGTTTTTGTGAAGTATTTTGTATTGGACTCCCAAGGTATCGCACTGGTACCTCTAACAGAAGTGAAAAACGAACTCGACAACGGTGAAGCCGTTCGTATTCTGCCAGATTGGAAAGGCGAAGTGCGGGACATCTTCCTGATCTGGCCAGGTGGAAAACTGCTGTCAAAACGGGCGCAATGTCTGCGGGACTATATTTTTGACTACATGAATAAATCGCTTTAGCAACGGGACACACTTGTTCGCGTGTCCCAACGAATTGTTGCGTTAAAAGCCCGTTGATTAATTGCGTACCTGCTGTTGTCCGACCCAATAGAGCACTGCATACCCAAGCAGAGCAGAGAGCCCTGAGCCGGCCAGAATTCCAACGCGTTCATCGAAAATAGAGTTAACTCCTGTTTGTTCAAACGCTAATCCGCCAATAAATAAGCTCATCGTGAAGCCCACACCGCAAAGAACAGCGCAGCCATACAGGTGGCGGAAATTCAGGTCCTCTGGCAGGGTGGCAAGCCGCATTTTGACGACCAGCCAACAACACAGGAATACGCCAACCTGTTTACCCACTACCAGGCCCAGAAATATACCCCAAGTCACCGGATGTAAAATGCCTTCAGGGCTAATGTTTGAAAAGCTGATACCGGCGTTAGCCAGGGCGAAAATAGGCAGTATTGCAAAACTAACCGCCGAGTTTAGTTCGTGTTCAAGCCGGATCACCGGAGAATCGAGGGGATCCGTTGGGTTGCGCATGGGGATAAAAGCCGCTAACAGAACGCCTGCAAGCGTGGCATGTACCCCGGATTTTAGCAGTGCGACCCACAGTACAACGCCAACAATGATATACCCGGGCAGATCAACAACGCGTCGGCGATTCATTAACCACAGAACGGCAAAACACGCCGCGGCAATCATGAGCGCAACTTCTGTAATGTTGTCGGTGTAAAACAGCGCAATGATCACAATGGCACCGATATCATCAATAATGGCCAGCGTGACCAGGAAGACTTTTAAACTGGCCGGTACCCGACTGCCCAATAAAGCCATAATCCCAAGCGCGAAGGCAATATCGGTAGCAGCAGGGATGGCCCAGCCTGACATGGCAGTGGGATTACCCCAGTTAATGGCCACGTAGATCAGGGCAGGAAACACCATGCCGCCAACGGCACCGCTGGCTGGCAGGATTAAATTTCGCGGGTTAGACAGTTCGCCTTCGCATAGTTCACGCTTTAGCTCCAGCCCGACGTGAAAGAAGAAAACAGCCATTAAGCCATCGTTTATCCATAGCAGTAGCGGCTTGTCGATACGAAAGTCCCCGGCAGCGACTATCACGGGAAGCGAGATGAGTTGATCGTAATACACATCAAGCGGGGAGTTGGCGATGATAAGGGCAAGGGCAGTGGCCGCCATTAGAATAATGCCGGCAGACGATTCTCTTTTTAAAAAATTCTCAACGACTTCAGAAAGCTCGGTGATTTTATCCATAACGCACCTCCTTTTTATTCGCATTCATGCTAATTGTAATAGCTACTGCTAATTTGTTCAGGTAGTTCATCTTAATTTGAAAGTTTCCTTGTAAAGACAAGGTCTTCACTTAGAGACAACGAGGCACGCACATCATGAATGAAACGCACTTAGCCACAAAAACCAGACGGACCTATATTGTAATAACCTTGCTCGGCAGCCTGCTGGCATTGAGCGTGTACGCACTTGCACAATCAGTGCAGGAGACGGCCATGCGATTTATGTCTCATGACCTGGCGCTTTACAGTGAGACCCAACAGGTGGGTCGACTGCTTAGCGAACAAGAACGTATCCTGTACGAATACTACGCCACGACCGAGCCGGCACTGTATACCGACAACTACATGCACAACTTTCATCAGCTCACCAGCTTACTGACTACGGTGAGTAACGACGGTGGCGATAGCCATGCCATTGGGATGGTGAACGCGTACTTGTTGTCGGCCTATGACACGGCCAAAGCGTTGGATGAAAATCTGGCGGCGGATTTCACCGACTGGGATCTTGCCCGTGAACAGTTAGCGGAGATCAGTGAATTGCGCAGAGCCTCTTTACCTTTGCTAACGGAAATCGAGGCCGAGATTAATGCATCAGTGGCACACGGCTACGACAATATTCGTGACTTACTGTCGGTTACCGTGTGGTTGGTTATTGTCTTTTCTGTGGGCGTTGGGGGGATGAGCATTTACCTTGGACGACATGCCGCCCGGTTTATCCTGCTCAGCTCAGAGAACGAAAAGCTGGCTTTGTTTCCCAAGCGTAACCCCAATCCGGTAATTCGCCTGGATGCAAAAGGACACCTGCTTTATGCCAATCCCGCCGCAACACCGCTCCTGGGTGAGCTATTCGAGAACCATGAGGCGGAAGCGACATTGCCCGCCAACTGGCTAAATAACTATCTGAAATCCGCTAAGTATGCCGGCGATGCCTGTTCGCAGCACACGCGAACAATTGCTCATCGGCATTACCTGATGCAAAGCCATTGGATTGCGGACCATCAAACCTTTGACTTACACCTGAGGGATATTACTGAGCGTCAGGAAGCGGAGGATGCACTGGCGTTTCAGGCATATCATCACCCTGTGACGAATATTGGTAATCGCACGTTTCTTGAAAAAGTGGTAAACGATCACCTACAGCAGCAACGCGGGTTTGCGGCCATCATGATCGATGTGACTGATTTTAAGGTGCTCAGTGAAAACTACGGGTTGGCCGATGCGTTGTTGTGTGTTTATCAGGTTGGTGAAGTGCTACAGGCCAGAACCACCGCATTGGCGAACAACTTATCGAACACGATCCAACTGTTTCACATCGCCGATGCGTGCTTTATGTTACTAGTTGCGCCCGACACCCTGGCGACAAAGTGCATAGACCATCTGGCTAAACAGTTTACCCAGGCCTTGCACACGCCAATTGGCGATATGCGGTTTCATTTAACGTTTGGATGCACGGTATACCCTGCGCAAAGTGCGGATTACGCCAGTATTATGTTGCATTCTAATATTGCCGTTGAGTCGGCAATTTCGGCCAGCAAACAGGTCCACTATTTTAGTAATGACGACGGTGACCGACACCAGCGCCGCCTGATGATCACGCAAAGGCTGGAGAAAGCCATCGACGACGGCGCGCTGACGCTGTATTTCCAACCCAAACAACACCTTGCTGAAGGGCAGGTAAAAAGCTGTGAGAGCCTGCTGCGTTGGTTTGATGATGGCACCTTTATCTCGCCTGCTGAATTCATACCGATTGCAGAGCGCAGTGGTCTTATTTTACCGCTGGGCGAATGGGTGCTGGACCAGGCATTTGATCAGGTGCGCAGATGGCATCAACAAGGGAAAGGCATCCAAATTGCCATCAATATTTCGCCGCGTCAGTTTATGCAGCCCGATTTTGTGCAGGGCATCGCACGCCGACTTGACAGTTACGGCGTGCCGCCATCCCTCATAGAACTCGAATTGACCGAAACCTCGGTAATGGAAACCGGTGCAGCTGCCCGTCAGGTGCTGGTGGCATTGCGTGAATTAGGCGTGAGTCTGTCAATTGACGACTTTGGAACCGGCTATTCGTCGCTGGCCTATTTGAGCGGTTTCCCGGTCGATAAAATCAAGATTGATCGCTCATTCGTGCAGTATATGGACGAACAGCCCGAGCAGCAGGCCATTGTATTAACCATTTGTCAGCTTGCGAAAAACCTCGGCTTGTCGGTTATTGCTGAAGGGGTGGAAACCGAGGCGCAGCGCGAATTACTGGCCTCGTTCGGATGTGACTATATTCAAGGGTACTGGCTGGCAAAACCGATGCCAGCCAATGAGGTGGAACAATTGTTTGTGGGTTAGGCGTTGACGACTGAGTCTAACGAGAAGTCGAATTCGTCTACGTTAATAACGCGCATGCGAAGCGCATCTGCCTGGGCTACCTGGTCTGCTTCAGATTCAGACAGTACACCGGCTGCCAGTGCGGCTTCGCGAAGTTGGAAAATGCTGCCTTTGCGAGGCAGGGTTTTCGCTTGCTGAGCAGCCCGCACCTTTTTCATCAGCGGCGTCAGGTTATCGATTGCCGTCATTGCGTCATTCAGTACACGCACGGCATCGTCTTCTTCACGCCCAACGTAACACAGTGGCGTGAGGTTGTTTCTGAATGCATCGTCGGTACAAAGCGTTGTGGCTAACTGGGTTTTAACGCCATCGTTAACTTCGGTGAAGCTGGTTCCCCACGGGAATAGTAGGCGTTTAAGCAACACGCCGACAACCGGATTAGAAATGTGGCGACAGAAACCTTTCAGTGCGGCTTCACAATTTACCAGGCTCTCGCGGATCAGAAAGTCAACTAAAGGCTGTTGTTGTGGGTTGGCGCCAGTCGCATAGAAGTGTTTGAGTACGGCACTCGCCATATACAGTTCACTTAATACATCTCCCAGGCGGGCCGACAGCATTTCACGGCGTTTCAGTTCACCACCCAGCATCAGCATGGCGATATCTGAGCAGAATGCCAGAGCTTTACTGATTCGGTGGATTTGCTGCATGTGTCGCTTGTTGGCATCCTGTTTGGTTACACGGACAAAACGCGCACCGGTGAGCCCGCCGAAGAATGCTGCAAATGCATTACCCACGGCAAATTTAACGTGCTTAAACAGCAAGGGTTCAAATTGATTTAAGCCTGTCTGGAAGTCAGGCTCTGCGGCAGCCATCATTTCTTCAAACACATAAGGGTGACAGCGTGTCGCACCCTGACCAAATATCATCAGGTTGCGGGTAAGAATGTTAGCGCCTTCTACGGTGATCGAGACAGGAAGTGCCGTGTACAGGGAAGCCAGGTAGTTATTCGGTCCCATCTGGATACCCTTACCACCGTGGATATCCATGGCGATATTGATGCTTTCACGAGCCAGCTCCGTCATGTGATATTTTGCAATGGCAGTTACAACGCCGGGCTTCTGACCGAGGTCGATTCCCCCTGCGGTTAAACGTCGAATCGCTTCTGCTTTATAGGCATTGGCTGCCAGTTGGGCCAGACCGTCCTGAACACCTTCAAACTCATACAAAGAGCAACCAAACTGTTGGCGGATAGCGCTGTAAATTGCGGTCGTCTGCGCGCTAAGGTGTGCATTACCTGCAGACAGAGCGGGCAATGAAATGCCGCGGCCTGCAGATAAACACTCAATCAGCATGCGCCAGCCTTTACCTGCGTAGTCTTTGCCACCAATGATCCAATCCAGTGGAATGAACACATCTTTACCGCGGGTTGTGCCGTTCATAAATGCCTGCTCAAGCGGCAGGTGACGGTTACCCACTTCAACGCCGGCATGGCTGGTTGGAATAAGCGCGCAGGTAATGCCAATGTGTTTGTTGTCACCCAGTAAGCCATCCGGATCCTGAAGTTTGAACGCCAGGCCCAGCACTGTAGCAACAGGGGCGAGTGTGATGTAACGTTTTTCCCAGTTCAGGCGAATACCCAACGTCTCTTTGCCTTCGAACTCACCCAGAGTGACAATGCCTGTGTCCGGAATTCCCCCAGCGTCAGAGCCCGCCTCTGGCCCGGTTAAGGCAAAGCAGGGAATGTCCTGGCCACTGGCCAGGCGAGGCAACCAGTAGTCTTTTTGTTGCTCTGTACCATAGTGGCTGAGCAGTTCGCCGGGACCCAAGGAGTTGGGTACCATCACCGTCACGCCGGCACTCAGTGAACGACTGGCAATCTTAGATACAATGGTTGAATTCGCGAGTGCTGAGAATGCCTTACCGCCGTACTCTTTAGGAATAATCAGCGAGAAAAAGCCTTTTTCACGCATGTATTGCCAGGCTGCATCACTGAAATCTTTACGGTTGTGTACCGCATCAAAATCATCGATCAGCGACATGAGCTCGGTCACTTCATTGTCAATGAAGTCCTGCTCTTCTGCCGTCAGCTCTGGCAGCGCAAGGTCGTATAGCTTTTGCCAATCGGGCTGACCTTTAAACAAGTCCGCTTCTAACCACACAGAACCCGCTTCCATGGCTTCGCGTTCTGTTTGACTGAGTGGCGGTAACACGCGCTTAAACAGTTTAAAAGCAGGGCCGGTTATCCATTGCTGACGCAATGAGGTTGACCGAAATACATAGACTACGGCAACAATAACGATTATCCAGAAGAGCATTGAGGTTCCTTAATGTGTAGGCGTACTGCAGTTTGATTTAAAAAATCAAACAAGTGTTTTAATTTGGCCAAATTTAAACACTTGTTTTAATTTGGGTCAATACTTTGCGGGTGGGAAATTTTTTCAATCGGGCCAGCAAATACTGACCTCGCTGGCAGCAAAGTGCTGCTTAATAACACACACAAAATGAAAAAATCTAAATAAAATCAGTTGGCTAAAATTATGGCGTGGGGCTTGAATGTAATAGCGTAGAGTTCAATGATTGAGATGTCGAAGGAGTTTAAGATGACAACCCAACATCCTATTCGTACAGAGTTAGCGGGGGCCGATAATACCCAGCTGGCGTCAATTTTTACCGAACAGGAACAAGCAAAACAGACGATCAGTGAAGTGATTCGCCAAACCTCTTTAGCGCCTGAGCAAATTACGGTTATCAGTCCTAATGATCCGAACTTCAATCGCAAACTGGAAGGCGAGAGTAAAGAACTGGGTAAAATGATGTGGTACTCGCATCTTATTCTCGGTGGTGCCGGATTGTTGATCGGGATGATTGTGGCGTATGTGTTAGTAGAGTTCGGACCTGCACTTACGCAGAACAATCCACTGTTCACCTATATTGCAATGATCAGCCCGGGTATTTTTATTGGTTTATTTGTTGCCGGATTACTGAGTTTGCGCCCTGACCGCACTGAAATTATCGATGTGGTGCGAGAAGCGGTGCGAAACAAACGTTATGCTGTGATTGTGAATCTTCGGAAAGGCCAGCCAGTCGACACAATTCGAGAGCTATTTTCGCGGCATAGCGACCGGGTAATCGCCGCTATTCAGTAACTGCTCGTCGCTGACTTTTCCTGAGCGGGGCTCTAAGGTATATTTGTGCGCATGCCCCGTTATTAAAGGACTGATTGATTATGGCCATTCACGAAATTCAACATCCACTGATTCAACACAAAATTGGCTTAATGCGGGAAGCGCAAATAAGCAGTAAGGATTTTCGCGAGTTGGCGGGTGAAATCGGCAATCTGCTAACCTACGAAGCGACACGCGCACTGCCTACTGAAACCGTAGAGATCAGTGGCTGGACGGGTAAACCGTTAAAAGTGCAGAGCATTAAAGGGAAGAAAATTACCATTGTGCCGATTCTTCGCGCCGGTTTAGGTATGTTGGATGGTGTATTGAAACTGATCCCGAATGCGAAAATCAGCGTGGTTGGGCTGTACCGTGATGAAACCTCATTGCAGCCGGTTGCGTATTTTGACAAAGTCGTGAAGAACATCGACAAGCGCACGGCGCTGATTGTTGATCCTATGCTGGCAACGGGCGGTACGCTTATCGCTACCATCGATTTGCTGAAAGCAAAAGGCTGTAAGAAAATCATGGGGTTATTTCTTGTTGCTGCGCCAGAAGGCATTGATGCTGTTGTTGCTGCGCACCCTGACGTAGACATTTATACCGCTGCTATTGATGACCGTTTAAATGAAAAAGGGTACATCCTGCCTGGTTTGGGAGATGCCGGCGACAAAATCTTCGGTACCCGTTAATTGGCAACTTAACGGCTAACTTACTGTTCTTAATCTTGTTTTATTATTAACCAATTGCAACCGCTTTCAAAATCAAAAAAGTTAAACGATTTAGCTTTTTAAGATGTTGTTTTATGCTAATATTTTTTTAAAAATAAGTTAAACTTAAATTGATTAAGAAGGTCTACTCTTTGATTGCCTTTTGCACACAGTAGGCGTAAATACACAATTACAAGAACAGTACACTTGCTATGAAGAAGCTCACGCTAAAAGATGTCGCCAAAGAGTTAGGCGTGTCTACTGCTACAATTTCGAATGCGTTTAACCGCCCGGATCAACTATCAGCGGCGAAGCGCACGGAAATCCTCGAAGCCTGCAAGAAAATCGGCTATACCGGCCCGAATCGCGCCGCTCAAATCCTGCGTAAGGGACAATCAAACATTGTTGCTCTGGTGCTGGCAGACAGCCTCGACTACATGGTAACCGACCCGGTTGCCAATACCTTTATTCAGGGCGTTTCG
>NZ_CFIDRX010000023.1:0-33499 GCF_984433645.1 Marisediminitalea sp. | reverse complement strand
CGGTTTTACCTGCAGACTTACGTGCAAACAGCTTGTACTGGGCCACAATGGTCGCCATTTTTTGAATCAGTTTAATGATTTCGTCAGTGGTTTCACCAAAGGCTTCGGTTTTGCCCTTGTTGATCATCAGGCGCAGCGTCTCACTATAAGTTCGAAGTGCCGTGAGCGGCTGATTGAGTTCATGATTGATACTGGCTGACATTTCACCAAGTAACGCCAGCTTGCCTGCCTGAATAAGCTCGTTTTGGGTTTCTTTTAATCGCTGCTCGGTCTTACGTTGCTTCTCTATGGTTTCGACCAGCGTGTTATTGGTTTGCTGAAGCTGTGCGGTGCGCTGTTCAACGCGATGTTCTAATTGTTCGTTAACCGCCGCTAACTGGCGCTGCGCAATAATGTTTCGACGCCATGACATACTCAGCAAGGCTACCAGTACAAACAGTACGGTGGCACCAATCAGGATCCATCCCATCAGCACATACACCTGATTCACCGGGGTAAGTGCGATGAGGTGCCAGCCCACCTGTGACATGGTTTTATCGGCTATCAAATAAGTGCGTTGCTGCATGTTATATTGCAGAGTCAGCGTATCCTGTTGCAATACGTCATCCAGCGAATCTTTTGGCGTCAATCGGGGGATTGGCCCAGTGCCGTACTGTTTCTGACGAATAATTTCGGCTTTCACTGCTGCAGGTAATGTTACCAGCGAACTGTAATTCCAGGGGGCGTGAGAGCTGTAAAACACGGCGCCGTGGTCGTCGGTAACCATAAGCTCGGAGTCGGCGCTGGCGTTATAATCTTCAATGACCGACAGCGCGACCTTTACCACCAGCGCGCCAATGATTTTTGTTTGTTGGTGAACCGGAAACGAAAAATAATAGCCCCGTTTACCTGAAACCGTGCCAAGGGCGAAGTAGCTACCTTCCTGTCCGCTGATCGCCTGCTGAAAATAGGGGCGAAAACCGTAGTCGTTGCCAACAAAACTGTCGGTTTCATCCCAGTTGCTCGACGCCAGCGTTACGCCTTGTTGCGACAACAGGTACACGGCATCACTGTTTAGCGAGGCATTGTAGGATTGCAGCAGTAAGTTACCCCGTTGAATGTTCTCCTGACTTTGGGTTGTTAGCAAGTCACTGATTGCCGGGTGCAGAACCAACACTCTGGGGAGCGTGCGGTACTTGTCGAGCTCAATGTCGAGACGGCTCGCCACATCCTGAATATCCTGTTCAGCACTTTCCTTCACAGCCTCTGTCACCTGGGTATAGGCGAGCAGCCCGACCACCATCAGGTAACACAAAAACAGCACAAAAGTGATAACGCGGAACATAGGACTCCTTAGAACAGGCAGTCTTTATATACCGTTAACAAAAAGAACACAAATACGACTTAATACCGATTATGAACTATTCAGGCGAGTGATTAAGGGCTGAAACGGGCATAAAAAAACGCCTGCAAGTTACTTTGCAGGCGTTTAATAAAGAACAAAAATAAAGTTTACTGACGACGCCAGGTGGTGCCCTGAGCACCATCTTCCAACACAATACCCATGGCCGTAAGTTTGTCGCGAGCCGCATCGGCAGCGCCCCAATCTTTGGCAGCGCGAGCATCATTTCGGGCTTTGATCAGCGCTTCAATTTCAGCCGCGTCATCATCGCCACCTGATTGTAAAAACGCCTCAGGGTCACGCTGTAAAAATCCAAGAATACCGCCGATCCCCTTCAAAACAGCCGCCAACTTGCCGGCTTCTTCGGCGTTGTCTTTTTGCTTGTTCAGGTCGCGAGCAAGGTCGAATAACACCGAATAGGCTTCCGGAACATTCAGATCATCGTTCATCGCCGCTTCGAATCGCGCCAGGTAACCGCCGTAACTTAAGTCAGTCACACTGTTCACATCGACACCGCGCAATGCCGTGTACAAACGCTCCAATGCCGACTTGGCCTGGTCGATGTTGTCCTGCGAGTAACTCAACTGACTGCGATAGTGAGCCGACATCAGGAAGAAACGCAAAATCTCTGCATCGTGTTCAGCCAGTACGTCCCGCAGCGTAAAGAAGTTGCCCAGCGACTTGGACATTTTCTCGTCGTTTACCTGCACCATGCCCGTGTGCATCCAGGTATTTACATACGGCGTATCGAACGCACAGCAGCTTTGTGCCACTTCGTTTTCATGGTGAGGGAAAATCAAATCTGAACCACCGCCGTGGATATCAAAATGCTCACCCAGGTGTTTATGGTTCATTGCGCTACATTCGATATGCCAGCCCGGCCGTCCTTCACCCCAGGGAGATGTCCAGCTTGGCTCCCCTGGCTTTGCGGTTTTCCACAGCACAAAGTCCAGCGGATCGTCTTTGCCCTGCGCGACTTCCACACGGGCACCGGCCTGCAACTGCTCAAGGTTCTGGCGGCTTAACTTGCCATAGTCATTGTATTTACTGACATCGAACAACACATCGCCGCTGTCCGCCTGATAAGCGAAGCCTTTATCGATCAGGCGTTGAATAACGTCGATAATTTCGCTCATATGACCGGTAACGCGAGGCTCTACATCGGGCTCAAGTAAATTCAGCGCCGCAAAATCCTCGTGCATCATCCCAATCGTGCGTTCAGTCAGTGCTTCAGCCGATTCATTATTGGCATTGGCACGCGCAATAATTTTATCGTCCACGTCGGTAATGTTACGAACGTATTTCACATCGAAGTTTAAGTGGCGCAGGTAGCGCACCAACACATCAAAGCTCAAATACGTTCGGGCGTGGCCCATGTGAGACAGGTCGTACACAGTTATGCCGCACACATATAATCCCACCTTCCCTTCAACCAGCGGCTGGAAGCGCTCTTTCTGACGGGTTTTGGTGTTAAACAGCTGCAACATAACGGTAGATTCCTCAATATCCTGAAATTGGTGCCGAAGTTTAGCACTGTCGTGAGGCAGTTGCTACGCTTTAACGGGGCGGGCGTGGATAAGGTCTTTTAGCCTCGCGTCAATTGGGCTACTATTGCAAACACTGATTCAGCGACACAACAATAAGGTTAACTACTATGGTGACGTTAAAAACAAATCACGGCGACATTACCCTGGAATTATTTGCCGACAAAGCACCTAAAACCGTTGAAAACTTCTTATCTTACGTAAAAGACGGCTTCTACGACGGTACCATTTTCCACCGCGTAATCGACGGTTTTATGATTCAGGGCGGCGGTATGACGCCGGATATGGAACAGAAAACCACCAAGGATCCTATTGAAAACGAAGCCAACAACGGCGTTGCGAATGCTGCAGGCACCATTGCCATGGCCCGTACTAACGATCCGCACTCAGCTACCGCGCAGTTCTTCATTAACGTGAAGGACAATGATTTCCTTAACTTCAGCAGCGAGTCTATGAACGGTTGGGGTTACTGCGTATTTGGTAAAGTGACCGCTGGTATGGACGTAGTAGAAAAAATCAAAAATGTGAAAACTGGCAACTATGGTTATCACCAGGATGTGCCGGTTGAAGCAGTAGTCATTGAAAATGCGGTCGTCAGCGAATAAGATGCTCGCCCATTGAATAGTGTAAGGGAGTCCAATGGCTCCCTTTTTAATGCCAACAGACTGATTTTGCATGCCATTTACCTACTTCATTGCTGACATCCACTTAAGTGCAGAACGCGAGGACATAACCCGGTGTTTACTGGAGTTTCTCGCCAGTGATGCCGTTCAGGCAGAGGCACTTTATGTGTTGGGTGACTTGTTTGAATTTTGGTTAGGCGATGACGATGTTACCCCGCTGTCAGAGCAAATCGCCGCGGCATTCAACACGCTGTCCCAGTCTATCCCTGTGTATTTTATCCACGGCAATCGCGATTTCGCCATTCGTCAGGGCTGGGCGAACAAGGCGGGTATGACACTGTTGCCCGAACAACATGTAATCGACTTATACGGCGAACCAACGTTGATCATGCACGGTGACGAGTTGTGTACACTGGATGTGGAATACCAGAAGTTTCGCAAGAAAGCCCGTGGATGGTGGTGGCCACGACTAGTGGGCTCCCTGCCCCTTTGGTTACGACGTAAACTGGCCGAACGTGGCAGAAAAACCAGTCAGAAAAATCAGCAAAAGCTCACGGCTGAGATCATGGATGTCACACCTGAAGAAGTTGAAAAGGTGATGCAGAAACACAATGTTGCCAGACTGATTCATGGTCACACCCATCGCCCCAATATCCATTCGCTTACCGTTAACAATAAACCTGCGCACCGCATTGTGCTGGGCGACTGGTACACCCAGGGCAGCGTATTACGCGTCAGTGCCGTCGACGTGAGCCTGGAAAAACGCCAGTTCAATTAACGCCCTCTGTCATAAATCTGACAAGCTTCAGTAAGATTTCTGCAAGCAAAACTTCACAATGTTATAAATTAACATTCATAAAACCCCACTAGGCTACTTGCATTCGGATGCCAGACCAAGGTACTGATTTGCAATCACATCTACCTGTGCATTTCCGATGTATCTCGTTTAAGCAGCAACTAAGCTGCAAAACATAAAAAATTAAAAGTCACTATTGGGAATATCACAATGAAACTGAACTGGAAACTCACTGCCAGTGCTGTTGCAATGGCTGTATCTTCAGGGCTACATGCTGATGTTCTGCCCTCACACCAGGCAGAAAGTGCGTGGTTTACTGACGCGCAATCGAAAATCGAACAGAAGCTCGAAGTAAACAACAAGTTCAAAGCAAAAAACGTTATCTTATTTGTAGGCGACGGCATGGGCGTTTCAACCCTAACTGCAGCGCGAATTCTGAAAGGCCAGAATGCTGGCGAGTTGGGTGAAGAAGGCTACCTGACGTTTGAAGAGTTTCCTCACTCTGCGCTGGTGAAAACCTACAACGTTGATGCGCAAACACCCGATTCAGCGGGTACCATGACGGCCATGATGTCTGGCCTTAAAACCGACGTGGGTGTCATTGGTGTTGATGAAGACATCGAACGTGGCAACTGCGCCACTGTTGCTGGTAACGAAGTCGTTACCGCATTAGAGCTGGCTGAAATTAAAGGCTTGTCTACCGGTGTAATTTCAACTGCCCGTATTACGCACGCAACGCCTGCTGCGACTTACGCCAAATCCGCTGACCGTAACTGGGAAGACGTTTCGGATATGCCAGAAGACGCTATTACTGCTGGCTGTACTGATATTGCCGACCAGTTGGTAAACTTTGAAAGCAACCTTGAAGCGCGTTTTTCAGGTATCGACGTTGACGGTATCGAAGTCGTTATGGGTGGCGGACGCCGTCACTTCCTGCCGAAAGACGAAGCATTCAACAGTGCTGATGCAGTGAGCAGTGTTGAAGGCGACCGTACAGATGACCGTGACCTGACCAGTGAATGGCAGCAAATGTACGAAAACGGGGTATACGTTATCGATCAGGCGGGTTTTGACGCGATTGATACTGAAACCACAGAACGCGTGTTTGGTTTGTTTAACGAATCACACATGCAATACGAAGCTGACCGCACCAATGACATTGCGGGTGAGCCTTCCGTTGCCGAGATGACCGAAAAAGCCATCAATATTCTGGATAACAACGACAAAGGCTTCTTCCTGATGGTTGAGTCTGGTCGTATTGACCATGGTCACCACGCTGGCAGCGCGTATAACGCCCTTACCGATACACTGGCCTTCGAAGCTGCGGTTAAAGCCGCTTATGAAAACACCAACCCGGAAGAAACCCTGATTTTGGTCACCGCTGACCACAGCCACGTATTTACCATTGCAGGTTATCCAAAACGCGGTAACCCGATTCTGGGTAAAGTGGTCAACGTCGGTTCAAACGAGCCAGCTACTGCCGCTGACGATATGCCGTACACCACATTAGGCTACACCAACGGTTTAGGTCATCAGAATCTTGGTACCGAAACAGACGCCGATGCGGTTTATGCCTACGATGCGAATACTGGCCGGGTTGACCTCACCAACATTGATACCACCGCTTCAGGTTATCACCAGGAAGCATTAATTCCACTGGGCTCTGAAACCCACGCGGGTGAAGACATCTCTTTGCATGCAACCGGCCCTGGCAGTCAGTTGGTACAAGGTGTTGTAGAGCAAAACGTGGTATTCCACCTGATTAATCAGGCTTTGGATCTGGTAGAAGAATAAGCGGAGTTATAACCATGAATTTATTTAAACTAAGTGTTGTTGCCGCTGCCGTAATCGGTTTAAGCGCATGTTCATTAGACGGTGACGATGGTCAGGATGGAGCAAATGGCGTAGATGGCGCTGACGGTGTATCCAGCCTGGTAGTGCAAACCCAACTGGCTGTCGGCGACGCCAACTGCCCTAACAGCGGTGTTCAAATCGACTCTGGATTAGACAGCGATGGTGATGGTGCCCTGTCTTCATCTGAAATCAGTTCAACCAGTTACGTCTGTGTTCCACCGGCCTCTTCAGTAGACTCTTCAGAATTGCTGACCTCGTTAAACAATGACTGGTTTGTTGAAGCCGCTGCGGAAGTAGAAGCCAATAAAACCGTATGGCTGGAAGCAACCGGCGCGCTGTCGACCAACAGCCTGAACAGCAACAATGTGGTGGTTACCAGCAAGGCTGACCTGGAACGCACAGTCACGTCACTGCGCGGACAAGCAAAGAACATCATCTTGTTCATCGGTGACGGCATGGGTATTTCAACTGTGACGGCCGCTCGTATCCTTGATGGTCAGATGAAAGGCCTGGACGGTGAAGAGAACAAGCTGAGCTTCGACCAGTTCCCGTTTGCCGGTTTATCTAAAACCTATAACGTTGATGCACAAACACCAGATTCAGCCGGTACCATGACAGCGATGATGTCGGGCCTTAAAACCGACGTGGGTGTCATTGGTGTTGATGAAGACATCGTGCGTGGCGACTGTTCAACCGTTGCGGGTAATGAATTGGTTACTGCACTGGAACTGGCGGAAATCGCGGGTAAATCTACCGGTGTCATCGCTACTGCCCGTATTACCCACGCAACCCCGGCTGCCACTTATGCCAAATCTGCTGACCGCAACTGGGAAGATATCTCAGATATGCCGGCTGAAGCGGTAGAAGCAGGCTGCAAAGATATCGCCGACCAGTTAGTTAACTTCGAGGCGAATCTGGAAGCCCGTTATGACGGTCTGGACGTGGACGGTATTGAAGTCGTAATGGGTGGCGGTCGTCGTCACTTCCTGCCTAAAGATGCCAGTTTCAACAGCCCGGATGCAGTAAGTGCCGTTGAAGGTGACCGCACTGATGGTCGTGATCTGACAGCAGAATGGGCAGCCATGTATACTTCGGGTACCTACGTATTCGACCAGGCTGGTTTTGACGCTATCGACACGGAAACCACCAGCAAAGTGTTTGGTTTGTTCAACGAGTCACATATGCAGTACGAAGCGGATCGCGCAAACGATGTGGCGGGTGAACCATCACTGTCAGAAATGACCGAAAAAGCCATTCAGGTGCTGGACAACAACAACGATGGCTTCTTCCTTGTTGTAGAGTCTGGTCGTATCGACCACGGTCACCACGCAGGCAGTGCATACAATGCCCTGACTGACACAATTGAGTTTGCCAATGCAGTAGCAGCCGCTGACGCAATGACCAGCGATGACGATACGCTCATCATTGTAACCGCTGACCACAGCCACGTATTTACCATTGCGGGTTATCCGAAGCGCGGTAATCCAATTCTGGGTAAAGTCGTTAACGTGGGTTCAGACGAGCCAGCGACTGCGGCTGACGACCTACCCTACACTACCCTGGGTTACACCAATGGTTTAGGCTTCCGCAACTTAGGCGACGAAACTGATGCAGACGCTACGTATGCCCTTGCAGAAAGTACTGGCCGTCAGGACCTGACTGATGTTGACACCACCGCCTCGGGTTACCACCAGGAAGCCCTGGTACCTCTGGGTTCCGAAACCCACGCCGGTGAAGATGTTGGTATTTATGCCAAAGGCCCTGGCGCCTGGTTAGTGAATGGCACCAATGAACAAAGCGTGATTTTCCATGTTATGGATTACGCGGGTGACATCATCAACCAAGCTGAGCAGGCCATGGAATAATCCAGCGCTAAGTAACAAACAAGGGTTGTCGCTTAGCGGCGACCCTTTTTGCGTAGTTAACGACGCATCCCATAAGTAAATTAGAGACAAATGATGTACAAAGCACTTGTTTTAATGACTACCCTTGGCCTGACTACCAACGCGGCAATTGCCAATACTTGTGAAAGCCAGTCCGCCACACTTCAGGCAGAATATAAAATCCATACTCACTCGGCCAACAGTGACAAGACCAAATTACTCAACTTATGGAGACAACCTAACGTGGTTGCCCATGAGTATCCGCAAACCCGGATCACCGAAACCTGGGAACATGTGCAGCAACGCCTGATAAAACCCACGCGCTACTTTGATGCGCATAACCGCGCGATTGAATATCAACCTGGCGAGTCGGTGCACGGCAAAACGGAAACCAGCTGGAGCTATCGCAATCAACTGTTCAGTGACAGCCTGCTTGCCAGTATGGAGCCAGGTAAAACGGTCGGCGAAGGTTGTGAGCGAAGCCAGACATATACATTAACGAAAGGCGACGCTACCTGGACCCTGATTTGGCTCCCGGAGTTACATATAGCCCGTTCATTTAAGGTACTCTCACCGTCACAGACCGTGGAATGGACACTCACCAAACTCAGTTTTGACCCGGCACCTATTGACGCGTTCTTCGCCAAACGTTTTACCTATCAGACAACAGATTTTGCTGATATTGGTGACGATCACACCGATCCGTTCTTGACGAAAATGGTGCATCAGGGCTTTATCGAGAAAGGCGCTTCCGGCTACTACAATACCGATGGCGAGGCGATTGGCAGTGGTCACCACCATTGAGATAAATTGGGGTATTACAGACGGTTTATACCACCGTCTGTAAAAACATACCTATTGCCAACCTTTCGCCGCTGGCGAGATGCAAAATATGTGTTATAAAAATGTAGGTAACACGCTGCGTTATAGCAGCACATCACTAACACCGTGCATCAAGGAAGGTGATAATGGCGGTTTGGTTGCTCTCTCCAGAGAACTTTTTGTATGGATCTATTCTGATCATCCTCTTCGTGGTCATGCTCTTCGAGTGCGTAGGGTTATTGTGTAAAACCGATCTATTTGGTTTATTTGATCAACACCAGTTTGGCCTGCTGTCTTCAAAACACCCTCCTCCGGAACATTTAACATCTTACTGGTATTCAGTTTCAGGTAGCGGCTGGCTATTGCTCTTTTTGTTTCTTTTTAGTCTACAGGGACTGGTTTATCAGTTCGGATTCCGTCGCTATGCCGACGTTATGGTCTCGGAGTTCTGGATATTCGCTGTGAGCGGCGCGTTGAGTATTACCATAGTGAGCGCGCTATTCTTTCGACTTCAATTTGTTATGCGTAAAGCTCTGGCCGCACAGACCAATTCAACACTAACCTCTACGGAACAGCACGAATTGTCTGGTGCGGTAGCACAAATCATAACTGCCGCGGAAGCGAATAATACAATGGCGGACGCCATTGTATTGGATCATCAAAAACATGAAAAACGAGTGAAAGTGAAACCACTTGAGTCCAGTGAGACGTTCAATGCCGGGGATAAGGTCATCTTAATTCATCAGGGGATGAGTTGTTGGCTCGCATCACGCCGTAAAGACACTCCTAAATTAAACTAATGACTATTCGAAAAATGACCCGCTAAGCACTACAATGAAAAGGCTAAATAGTATTCTTAACCAGTGCCAGGGTTACTTTGTTTCGACTTCAAATTGTACTCATTGTAAGTACACTCTTTTCTGCGAGTTTATTCGCAAATCAGCAAGTGGATTGCGTAACTACGCACTATCCGCCATATACTGTATTTACCGAGGACGAACCGCCAACTGGCCGCGACATTGGATTACTGCGGGCGTTGTCAAAAGCAATGAATTGGGATATCGAATTTATTGATATCCCCTGGGGGCGACTTAAACGCTCTATTCATACCGAGCCATTTCAGTGTTATTTCTCATTGGCAAATATTGAAGATCGCAGCGAGTATTTGCAATTTTCAAAGATACCGCTTCACACAACACAATATGCCTTGTTTTACCGTTCAGGTATCCCGGAAAAGCAACTGCACAACTGGACCAGCTTGCGTATTGGCGGTATGCGTGGGATCAGGATTTCTGAGAAGTTTATTGCCGAATACAATATTGAACCCAAGGATCTTGTCTACCTGGACTCCAATGAGAGTTTGGTAGACATGCTGAAACTGGGGCGGATCGATGGGTTTGTTACGAACCGTGTAGTAGGAAATATGCTAACCCGGCATGAACAAGCTATCGATTCGTTTGTGATCTCGTCGCTGGACGTACCGGTTTTTCTCGCTATCGACAAGTCCATGCAGGTTGATATGGAAAAGGTGGACGCTGTCTTAAACGACCTGATACAGGCGCAACAAAAAGTGATGGCCAGTAACGAAACAGCGCACTGACCATTACCTGGTCAGCGCGCCGTCTTTGCAAAGATGGGCGTAAAAGGACGCGATTAGTGTTGAGTCAGCTGCGACACTGCGCCTACTACCAGCTCTGCCCCATCCTGAATTTCCTGTATAACCGCCTGTGTGTCTTTCAGTTGTTGTAATGCTTCCATTGCGCTCTTTCTGCTGGCATTAATGGAGTCAACCGCCGCTTCAGCCAACTGACTGTTTTCAGCTACCACGTTAACAATTTCATCTGTCGATTTGGTTGTTCTGAATGCAAGCTCGCGAACTTCATCAGCAACAACGGCAAATCCTCGTCCCTGATCTCCGGCCCGGGCAGCTTCAATGGCAGCGTTCAATGCCAGTAAGTTTGTTTGATCAGCAATGCCGCCAATAGCCTGAATAATTTTACTGATTTCCTGAGACTGCTTGTTCAAGGCATCAATACTTTCAGATGCTTGCGACATTTTGTCTACCAGCGCCGACATCATATCGCCTGTTGACTGCATTAACGCGTGTCCACGTGTTGAGCTGTCTCCGGTTTGACGAGAAGTTTCATATGCCATATCTGCCGCTTCCGCAACACGACGTTCCTGCATTACCTGTTCGGTTATATCGCTGGCAAATTTCACACAACGGGTCAGTTCTCCGTATGCATTAAAAATAGGGTTGTACGAACCTTCCAGCCAAATTTCGCGGCCTTGTTTGTCGAGGCGCTTATAGCGCGAAACAAAGAACTCACCGCTCTTGAGTCGTTTCCAGAAGTCTGCATACTGTGCGCTCTCCGCCTCTTCACGGGTACAGAACATGCGATGGTGCTTCCCTCTGACTTCATCCAACGAATAGCCCATGGTTTTACAGAAATTCTCATTCGCGTCCAGCACAATACCGTCGATTGTGAACTCAATCACAGCCGTGGAGCGTTTAATGGCTTTGATCATGTTTTCATTTAAACGGGAAGAGTTGATGGTACGCGTGAGGTTGCTGGCAAATAAATCGATGGAGAAAACATTGCCGTTGGGGTCACGAATGGGCTGCATAATCACCCTCAACCAAAGATGTTCAGCAGTACCGTTGTCTATTTCAACCGCGCCAGACCAGTGCAATTGCTCTGTGATTGCTCGTTGTAACTGCTTAAAGTGCTCGGTATTTCGCGCTTTCGGCGGGACTAAGTCAACGAACGGAATACCTTTAAGCGTGTGTTCTGGTAATCCGGTTTCACTCGTGAACAACTCGTTTGCGTCGGTTAACTCACCTTTCGGATTCATCGACACATGCAGCATTTCACTGCTAACACTATCGAAGATCTGTTTAAAGGTAGACAGTTCCCCAGACACTTTTTGCAGCTTGTCGGCAAGCGCCTTGCTTTTTGAAAACATTTAATCGCTCCATCGATAATACAGGGTAAGAGGTATCCTAATTATCGCTATTATTATCTTGTTTGCGTGCTAATGACAAGGATGTCATAGACTTAATTAAATGTTGCCATGAATTATCTGCATTTTAAAGCAAGACTTCAAAAAAATTTATATTTATTAGTTATTTACAATATAACGTAAAGCCCCGATTGAGCTTCAGGGCAAACAGAAAGGACACTGGCGCATCAAATCAAACGGGACAGCCACTGTGGAATTTAAAATCCTGATCGGGCGACGATATCAAATCGGATTCAATGCCTCTGAAGAACGCAACGCGGTCTGATATATCTTTACCAGCTATCTCTTCAGCCAGTGTCAGATAATCCTGATAATGACGCGCTTCTGAGCGTAATAAAGAGATATAAAAGTCACCGAGAGGTTTATCTACGTGAGGGGCCAGCACAGCAAAACGTTCGCAGGAACGCGCTTCAATGAACGCACCACAAATCAGCTTATCGATCAGCGCGGCCGGTTCGTGAGTTTTTACGTGTTGAAGTAAGCCTCTTGCATAGCGGCTTGAGCTGATGGTGTCGTAGGTAATACCATAACCTTCCATGATTTCCAGTACCTGATAAAAATGATGTAGTTCTTCTTTTATCAACAATACCATTTTGTCGATCAGGTCCTGACCATAAGGCGTACCCGATTTCGGTATCATGGATTTAGTCAGCTTTTCGTGATTCGCCAGCGCTTTCCAGTCGCCCACCTTGCGATAGGTAAAATCTTCAAACGGCTTTAACCAGGCCAACAACGCGTCTCCACTTTCCTTGTCTACCGCATAACGACGGATCAAAAACATAGCGGATTGCGCGGCCTTGAGCTCACATACCAGATGATCAAGCAGCACGGTTGACAGGTTTTCAGGTTTAGCAGCCTCAATAACCCAGGCTTCGGGGGTTTCACAGCCTAAAAATGCGTGGATGGGGGCTAGTAACTGTTGCAACGGAATCTCTCTGAACGGCATTCACTTTCTGCGTGAAGTTTATCACAGGAACGAGGTGGTTCTAAGTAGCGAAATACGGAGCTCTGACACTTTGTGGTACCACCTTATTTACGTCGAAAATACACACGAAATTCACGCAGATCATTTTTTAACCAAAACTATTGACTTAAATTTGTACTTAGATGAGACTAAATGTAACAATTATGTTAACCAGTTAACATAATAATAAATAATAAGTGGTAACAGCAGACCAACCAGCCGGGAGGCATTATGATCCTAAATCACTTGTGGGGTATTTACACCCACCCTAAAGAAGAATGGGAAACCATTGACCAACGTCACGAAAGCTACTTTTACGCACTCAGTCACATCGCCGTTATTGCCCTGATCCCTGCCATTATTGGCTATTACTCCGCTGCGCACCTGGGTTGGAGTATTGGTGCAGGCGAAATTATTAAACTGACACAGCAAAGTGCGATGACCATGAGCATCGCCATGTATTTCGGTCTGATTGCTGGTGTAGTGTTACTGGCTATTTTAATTCATGAGCTTGCCAATGCATTCGATGCCGCGCCAACTTACACGCAATCGCTTGAACTGGCAGCTTATACTGCTACGCCTCTGTTCATGGTCGGCTTTGCCGGTTTGTATCCTGAGCTCTGGTTTATCATGGCTGTGGGGTTAGTTGGCTTGTCTTATTCAGTGTATCTGTTGTACTCAGGCGTGCCAATTCTGATGCACATCCCGGAAGAGAAAGGTTTTATCTACTCCAGCTCAGTGGTAACCTGCGGTCTGGTTCTGCTGGTCATTCTGATGGCGAGCACCGTGATCCTTTGGAGTATGGGACTCGGGCCAATCTATATGCATTGATGCGCATCTACGATTTTTGCAAACTGCATTAAAAAAGCCGTACTGAGTACGGCTTTTTTTGGGGCTGGCAATTTATCCTGGATTACGAATCCATGTTATGCATTTCCAGGTTCGACAATTCTGCTTGCACTACTGGTGCCTGGCGCGCTTTTTCGCTACGCGCTACGTCAATGCGTTCCAGGTAAGACTGGTCAACATCACCGGTAATGTAATTTCCGTCAAAGACAGATGTCTCAAAGCGTTTAATTTGCTGATTCTCGTGCTGTACCGCATCAACTAGGTCCTGAATGTCCTGGAAGATAAGACCGTCAGCCTGGATCAGGTCAGAAATCTGGTCGATTTCACGCCCGTATGCAATCAGTTCATTGGCCGATGGCATATCGATGCCGTACACGTTCGGGAAGCGAATCTCAGGCGCAGCTGATGCAAAGTAAACTTTCTTGGCACCAGACTCACGTGCCATTTCAATAATTTGCCCTGACGTAGTACCACGCACAATAGAGTCATCGACCAACAGTACGTTCTTGCCTTTAAATTCAGAAGAAATGGCGTTTAGTTTGCGACGCACCGATTTCTTACGCATAGTCTGCCCAGGCATGATGAATGTACGACCGATATAACGGTTTTTCACGAAGCCCTGACGGTACGGCAAATCAAGGGTATTGGCGATTTGTAGCGCGATATCCATTGACGTTTCCGGGATTGGGATCACAACATCAATATCCAAGTCCGCCCATTCACGAGCAATCTTTTCACCCAGCTTTTTACCCATGTTTACACGTGACGCATATACCGAAATACCGTCGATAAACGAGTCCGGGCGTGCAAAGTAAACAAACTCAAAGATACACGGTGATGTTACCGGGTTTTCTGCGCATTGTTGCGTAAACAGTTCGCCCTGCTCGGTAACAAATACAGCTTCACCCGGCGCCACGTCGCGAATAAATTTAAAGCCGACGGCGTCCAGAGCAACACTTTCAGAAGCCACCATGTATTCGTCACCCATTTCAGTCACTCGCTTGCCCAGCGCTAACGGACGAATACCGTGGGGGTCACGAAACGCGACCATGCCCAAACCGATTATGGCAGCCGCAACCGCATAAGCACCGCTGATTTTCTGGTGAACTTTGGTTACTACATCAAAGATGTCTTTTGGTGATACCGACAAACCTGTCGTTTTAATTTGCAGCTCGTGGGCAAAAATGTTCAACAGGATTTCGGAGTCAGACGTGGTGTTCACATGACGACGTGCGTTACGTGCCACTTCTTCCTGCAATGTATGGGCATTGGTAAGGTTACCGTTATGTGCAAACGCAATACCAAACGGCGAGTTTACGTAAAATGGCTGAGCTTCCGCTGAGCTTGATGAGCCCGCAGTGGGATAACGGCAGTGACCGATACCCATGTTACCCGTCAAACGTTTCATATGACGTGTGTGAAACACGTCTCTAACCAATCCATTGTCTTTACGCAGATTGAACACACCGTTATCGATGGTCATGATGCCTGCTGCATCCTGGCCACGATGCTGTAGCACGGTTAAACAGTCATACAACGACTGGGCGACCGGTGTTTTACCAACAATTCCGACAATACCACACATTCAGGTTACCTATTTAAGCGGGAGTTAAAAAACTGGAGCTGTCTTTTACGTAGCTAAAAAACCACTCAATAATGACTGCAAATTCTGGCACCAATACCGACTCTTCCCACCATGTGGACGATGCGGATGGCGTAAAGGTATCCAGAAAGAATAATAGCGCACTTGCGATGAGAATGCCGCGTAATCCACCGAAAACAGCGCCGAGCGCACGGTCGGTTCCCGACAAGCCGGTAGCTTGAACCAACTGGCCAATTACGTGATTCACCAATGCGCCAAGGATCAAAGTGACCACAAAGAGCACGGCAATAGCGGCACCGTTGCGAATAAGTTCATCGTTTATTTTGGTGAAGTACACCGCGAGGTCGGCGTAAAACTGGCTGGCGATAAAGAGCGCGGCAAACCATACCGCTAAAGAGATAGCTTCTTTGACAAAGCCACGCATCAAACTGATCACAGTTGATAGCGCAATTACAGCAATTATTGCGTAATCCAGCCAATTCATCGTCGATATCTTACCTAGTAAGCGTTGCCCTGGGGTAATAATCCACAGCACACCGCGTCGAATTCGCGCGCATTCTACCAGAAGTCAGAATGATTACCAGTGCAGGAATTTTACTCAGCAACAATGTCGGTTGTAGAACCTCTACTATACCGGATTTTATTCAGTTTTTATAAACACTTATTTGGGCCTGTAGATCTTCACTGTTCACTTTTGCAACAGCCCAAAGGGGTCGTTATGAAAGCATTTTACTCTTTGTCACAGCCCTTTGACGTAGAACAACTATGCCTTCAGGGCTGTTTCGCGATTAAAATGCTTTCATTTAGACCAAAAGCTGTACAGCAAAGACCTACAGGCCCTAAAAATAAACCCGGTGAATACCGGGTTTAATATCCTTAGCTGTTTACGCTAAATGTCGTGACTTTGCCCTTCAGACCGGTCAATTCCTGCAGATGAGGAATGGCCGTCTCAAGTGTACTCTTATCCAGATTCGGTCCAACAAAGACTTTAGTCAACGGGCCGGAACTGGTGACAATGGGTTTACTGAACGCGCGGTAACCTGCATCTTCTAACTTATCCAGCAACTGCTTTACGTTTTTCTGATGACGAAAGCTACCTAACTGAATGACCCAGCTGTTGCCAGTACTGGCTTCGTCGGGGGCTTCAACTACGGTTTGTCGTGCCAGATCATCATTACCCGCTGAACTGACTTCGGCCGTGACGGTTTCATCTGGTGTGGCTACCTGAGGTTCAGGTTCGTCGTCCAGTGCGGGCTCGTTAACAATTTCTATGGGGCGTTGCGTAGCGGAGGCAACACGCTCTGCGGGAAACGGTTCAGGGTTCACAATGGGCTTTTGATTAGGGGCAGGTGGCACATTCACGAATACGTCCTGATTACTGGTTTTCTTGCCATCCAGCATATCAGGCAAAAAGATGACAGCCACTGCCACCAGTATCACGGTACCCACTAATCTGTTTTGTAACGCTGACGCCACTACTGCCTCACCCTGTCGTTATTTTAGTGTATTGTGCGGTAACGCTAAAATATCTGCAACAGTATGAAACGATCCAACCACTAAAATTAGTGCATCATCAGCCGCCTTGCTTCGTGCGGCATGAAATGCGTCTACAACGTGAGCAAATTGCTGTTGAGACTGTCCGGCTGGAACCGCATTGCCTAATACCTCGGCGGAAAGTCCTCGCGGCCCTTCTGTAGAAGCCAGATACCAATTTGGCTGAAAGTTTTCGAATGGCGCAAGTGAAGGGGCTAACGCTTTATCCTTGAGCATGGCAATGACAATGTGCAAGGACGAAAAGGACTGCTTGCTCAGCCAGGCCGCCAGTGACTCGGTTGCCTGAGGGTTGTGGCCCACGTCAAGGTAGGTGTTTGGCTGGGTAGCAATAAGCTGCCTGCGTCCGGGCAAACGTGTTTTGGCCACCACTTCGGCGATAGCAGTGTCGTCGAAGTGGTATCCAAGGTGATGCAGACTGGCAAATGCCGTTGCCACGTTGTTTGCCGGAATAACGGTATCTGGCAAACGGATTTTTCGACCGTCCGGATGCATAAGCAGTAAGCCCTGCTCTACTTCTTCAATCGCGAACTGTTTGCCCTGCCACAGCGCATTAGCCTGCTTTTCTTTCACCGCCTCAACCAAAGTGACGGGCGGCTCGGGCTCACCAATAACCACATTACCCGCGTCGCGGATAATACCGGCTTTTTCGGTGGCAATTTTCTCACGGGTATCACCCAGCCAATCCTGATGATCAAGTCCAATACTGGTGATCACCGCAATGTCATTATCAACAATATTCGTTGCGTCCAGGCGCCCGCCCAGGCCAACTTCTAAGATCACAACATCGAGATTTGCCTGCATCAGCATTAGCATGCCTGCCAACGTGCCAAATTCGAAATACGTCAGGCTGGTTTCACCGCGAGCTACCTCTACCTGTTCAAATGCGCGGCAAAATGCCGCTTCGGCAGGTAAGTCACCGTTTACGCGAACACGTTCACGGTAATCCAGTAAATGAGGGGAACTGTAAACACCTACAGACTGACCATTGCGCAGCAGCGCTTGTTCCATAAGTGCACAGGTTGAGCCTTTACCGTTGGTACCACCAACAATAATGACCCGGGAATCAAAGTGAATCTGCAGCGCGTTAGCGACCTGTTTTACTCTATCCAACCCCATATCAATCGTTGTTGGATGAATAGACTCCAGGTACGCTAACCACTGTGAAAGGGAGCGTTGAATTGTCATTGAATAGCGGCTCTGCCTGCTAGTCCGGACGGTGCAGTTTGCTTAATACACTGTGTAATTTGTCACGCATATCGCGGCGATCCACAATCATGTCGATGGCGCCTTTTTCAAGCAGGAATTCACTGCGCTGGAAGCCTTCCGGCAGCTTTTCGCGCACGGCCTGCTCGATGACACGAGGACCAGCGAAGCCGATAAGCGCTTTAGGCTCGGCAACATTGATGTCGCCTAACATTGCCAGACTCGCCGATACACCACCCATGGTAGGATCGGTCAGCACTGAGATATACGGCAGGCCCTTTTCGCTCAGCTTCGCTAAAGCAGCTGATGTCTTCGCCATCTGCATTAACGACAGAAGCGCCTCCTGCATACGCGCACCACCACTGGCTGAGAAACAAATCAGCGGACAGTTGTTCTGGATTGCAGCATTCACTGCAGCAACAAAGCGCGCACCAACAACCGATGCCATTGAACCACCCATGAACGCAAATTCAAAACTGGCCACGACAACTGGCATACCTTTCAATTTGCCCTGCATAACAATCAGGGCGTCTTTTTCGTTGGTGGATTTTTGTGCCGCAGTAATGCGGTCTTTATAACGCTTGGAGTCTTTAAACTTCAGGATGTCCTGCGGCTCCAAATCTGAAGCTAGCTCTTTGCGGTCGCCCTGATCTAAAAACGCATCCAAACGTTTACGCGCGTTGATGCGCATGTGATTGTCACACTTGGGACACACTTCCAGCAGTTTATCCAGCTCTTGCTTGTACAGCACAGCCTGACAACTGGTGCATTTGGTCCAGATCCCCTCAGGTACATTACCTTTGGTAGACGTTTGTGTTTTGGGAAGAATTTTTTGAATCCAGCTCATGCCAGAGATTTCCTTTTTTATGCCCGTCACTGCTACGCTTTTTACTGATTTTTAGTGCCAGCCGTCACAGGATTGGTGAATTTTTAACAACTATCGGTTTTACCGAATTATGGCGACATATTAGAGCATATTCAACGCAATAGCGAAAAGTAAAACTGGTCTAAGAAGTTAGTCTGGCAGGAATAACGGACCAAGTGGCTGCTCGGGTAAACCAAACGCGTCAGGATAATCCACTTTTACCAGATACAGACCATTTGGCTTCGCAGTTGCCGCAGATAGCGTACGATCGCGACCAGCCAGCAATGTTGCTATCCAGTCAACCGGCTGATGCCCCGATCCAATCTCGACCAGCGAACCAACAATGTTGCGTACCATATGGTGGAGAAACGCATTGGCACTGATATCGACGACCACAAAGGCCCCATGGCGCGACACCGTGACATTGGTAACGTTGCGAAACGGCGTTTTAGACTGGCATAGGGCAGCGCGAAACGCACTGAAGTCCTGTTCACCCAATAAAGCTTGTGCTGCTTCATGCATAAGCTGCTCATTCAGAGGGCGGTGTATGTGTGTAATACCCTGCTCTAAAATGGCCGGACGCATTTTGTGATTGTAGATGACGTAGCGATAGCGTCGGCCCGTGGCGGAAAAACGCGCATTAAAGTCGTCGGATACATGCACACACCACTTCACCGCCACCGACGAGGGTAAATTAGCATTGACGCCCATAGTCCAGGCTTTGAGCGGACGTACCGCATCACAGTCAAAATGCACAACCTGACCTGTTGCATGCACACCGGCATCGGTGCGACCAGCGCACTGCACTTCTATTGGTGTATTGGCCACCGTCGATAAGGCTTTTTCCAAATGTTCCTGAACACTCGGCACTTCACGCTGGCGTTGCCAGCCGTAATGTTGTGCGCCGTCATATTCAATACCTAGTGCAATTCGAGTCATGTGTGTACAGCAATTATTAAACGGGGGCGTAAGTGTATTATAAGGCGGTAGAAGGGGCAATTTTGCAGGGAAGAAAAGCCCTTCCCTGCGGGTTTTATGTGGTTATTTTCTGAAATCCGTATCGCTGCTTGTCGCAAAATAGGCAAACAGCGTGTAAATCGCGGTATTCACCTTCAGTGCATCCTGGTCTACTTTGTCCAGCGTGTCGTTTTCGGTGTGGTGAAAATCAAAGTAATCCAGACCATCGGGCGCAAAGTTCACCGCCGGTTGGCCCGCTTTACCCAGTAGACTCATGTCGGACTGACCTTTGGCCGTATTAGTGGTGGCCAGGGCAACGCCCATCGGTGCGATATATTCCGCAAAATCACGTATGGCATTCAACGCCGTTGGCCCCACGCCAGGCTCCATTTTATAAATTTCGCCATTGCCGAAGTCCCACTCAGCGCCCATGACATGCTGCGACATGTCGTCAGCGTGGCGCTTCACATAATCTTCTGCGCCCACCAGTCCAATTTCTTCTGCGGCGAAGAGTATTACGCGCAGTGTACGAGCCGGACGCTCAGGCAATTCGGCAATATAATGCCCTGCCGCCATGATAATCCCCATGCCAATGCCGTCATCAACAGCGCCGGTACCCACATCCCAACTGTCGATGTGCGCGCCGAGCGTAACATACTCGTTGGGCTTCGTGCTGCCTGTAACGTCGCCAATTACATTGGCAATGGTCACGGTTTTCCCTGTAGGGCCGCTAGCATTGGTGGTAATCGTAAACGACACGGGTTGGTTGCGTGTAAACATGTTTTCCAGCAAGTCGGCATCCGGATTAGAAATAGCTACCGCAGGAATTTTAGGATGCTTTTCATCGTATCGCATTACCCCAGTGTGGCCGATACGGTCGGTGTCTGTACCCACAGAGCGCATCAAGAAGGCCACAGCGCCTTTGCTTGCCGCTGCAGAAGCACCTGCCACACGGGCGCCAACAGCTTTTCCATAACCGTGGCCGTCGATATGACGTTCCATTTTGTACCCGACGTACGCAATTTTACCCTTCAGGCTACCTGCCGGGGCAGCTTGCAACTCAGCAAGATCCGCGAAATGCACCACCTCTGCGGTTAAGGGCTTGCCGTCGGTACCCACACTGCCACCCAGCGCCAGCCCGACGACTTTATGAGGAAATGGCGCGGTAATTTGCAAGGTTAGGTCGCCGCGTTGCCACAGCTGAGCCTGACTTTCCTCAATCCAGACTTTGTCGAAGCCCAGTGTTTTGAGCTTGTTAACAGCCCATGTTGTAGCGAGATCAGCGCCGGGTGTTCCCACCATACGTGACCCGACTTCTGTAGTCAGGGACTCAATCAACGAATAAGACAGCGTATCTTGCTTTACTTCGGTCTTTATTGCGTCCATTACGGAAATCTGCTTTTCACTCAATGCCGCAAAGCTACTTGCTGAAAAGAGCACGCCTGCCATTCCCAACAGTGCCGCTGCCAGTGGCCGTTTCATTGTTTTCATTTTTGTCATTTACCTTATGCGAAGTTAGCGTTAGCGCGTCAGCATAGTGGTATCAGATCCCGCAAAGAAAACAAAGTATCCGTCGACAACTTTCTGTTGCCATGCGACAGAGGTTTAGCCAGAGCGTCTGCATACTTCATGACTTTGTATTATTCAGCTTCATCACCGCCAAAAAGTCAGCAAATGTTAGCCTGGCATCTATTGAGCGAAATACTCGAATCGGGCGTTCCACCCGTTCTTTTCCATAGCTGCCGTCAGGATTGATGACCCTTGACGCCATTGTGTCACTTTGGCTGCTTTGTACAGACAGAGCACTCAGTGTAACTAGTGGGTGATCGCCCATAGTCAGCGCGCCGCCCATGTCTACAAACGGAGGTAAGTGTGTATATTGTTCATATAGCCAGGTTGCAGCCGGCGATACAGGTTTGAAATCTATGGCCATTTCCGCCACCGAATATTGCATCTGACGGTATGTACTAACCGGAATTTGCCAAATTGGCACCGTGCTCTGTTCAAACACGTACTTTGCCGCGTCGAGGTCGGTCATGAGATTGTATTCCGGCTCTCCCGTCGGATAATCACCACCGCCAATCCATATCAGGGTCATGCGCTGAGCGATTGCAGGTTCAAGTTTTAGTGCTTCGGCAAGATTAGTCAGTGGCCCGCCGCAGGTGAAAAATAAGGGTAAATCACTGTCTTGCATAGCCGCTTGCACAATAGCTTTAGCGGCATTAGATGGTTCATTATGATCCCGACTATTCAAGTCATAACCCGGGGAAACGGGCACGTCTTCCGTCCCGAGCAAAGCCAATAGCTTATTCGCTTTTTGCGCGCCTGCCACCGCGGTATCCCTATCCCGGTAACTAAATTTCGCTAATTCAGGATCTAAAGCCGATACAGTAATTAGCACCGTTTCCGTTTTTTTACTGAGTAACTGGTGGGCTAACGCTGCTAACCCATCCGGATCGCCGGCAAAGTCGTTGTCAACGATCACTCTGGCACTTACCCGCTGTGTGATTTCTCTTTCCTCAGCATTCACCAGCCAACACTGACTCAGTACCAATACAAAAACGGTTTGAATTCCGTATTTACACAATAATTTCATGATTCAACACTTCTTAAAACAATCAATGAAACCAAGTGTGCGATGCGAATACCCGGCCGTAAAATAGCCATTTTTAGGTAGTGTATACAAACAACCTATACATGGGGTTCTATCAGAAGGCTTTGCAGTGTAGGCAGAATGTAGTTCGGTATGGATTAACTACGGTGAAATGCACCGGCCAGAAAAAAGGCCCGATGCCAGAACGAATCGCGTTCTGCCTTTCGGACCATCTTACATTGTGTGGTGCTGTTTCAGGCAAGTTGTTCAGGGCCTGAGATATTCAGCCTATTTGAGCTGCTGCAATGCCCGGCTATGCGCTGAGTGTTTTAAGCAAGCTTTCTGCTTCCGCTTTTTGATTGTCGGAGCCTTTATCCATCACTTCTTCGAGCAACTCTTTGGCGGCTTCCGGGTCGTCCATTTCAATGTAAACCCGAGCTAGATCAAGATTTGCATTCTGGCCTGCGTCTTTGTCGATATCAAATACATCATCGTCGTCGCTTACGCCGCTGAATTCTGACAAACTGACATCTAAATCAAGCTCTCGCTCCGCTTCGTCCTCTTCCGTAGCATCAGACTCAGCCATTAGCGTTTCCACATCCACAAAATCGTCTTCTATAGAAGCATCAATGGGATTATCGGATTCAGCGCTGTCTTCTGCATCCGTTTCGGTCAACGCGTCGTCAGTAACGTCACTCGCCGGTGCTTCCGTTGCTTCTTCGCTGAACAGTGCCTGCAAATCCAAATCCGGATTGTCCAGTTTGAAGTCTTCCAGCGCTTTATCTTCAGGCTCTTCACTGTCGATAGCGCCGAGTAATTCGTCAAACTCACTGTTGTCGAGTTCATCCAGAATAGCCGCTTCTTCGCCGCTGCTACCTTCCGTTAGCCAGTCGTCCAGTCCAGGGACATCTTCGAGTTCATCAATATCGACTGAATCGCGCTGTTCTTTTGACGCAGCGTCTGGCAATACGCCGTCCTGTTCCTGCTCCAGTTCAAAGCTGTCGATTTCTTTCTCAAAATCGTCCAGCGCCTGTCCCAGCAGATCATCATCGAAGCCATCGTCTGATGGTGTTTCGCCCGATTCAGCCTGTTCAGAAAATGACGGGATGTCGTCCATCATTTGCTTGTCGAAATCTGCCAATGCTTTTTCAAAGGCGGCCTCGCCTGTTAGCGCATCGTCATCTACGTCAGATTCGGCGTCTTCAAGACCTTCGTCGGCCAGATCGTTTGTTTCGGGTTCAGTGCTATCTACTTGGGCCTCTGCCTGCTCTTCTGCCAGCGCATCAGCACGGTCGAGTTCGTCGAGCTCTTCCAGAATAGCTTTAGTCAGGTCCTCTTCAGCTTCATCAGCCTCATCAGCCTGATTTTCGGCTTCGGCATCTGATTCTGGGTCAATGTCTGATATTGAATCTGCTTCTGGCTCAGATTCCACGTCAAACTCTTCTGATTCCAGTGCATCCTCAGTTACGTCTTCAGTCTCTGGCAGAGTGTCTGATAGAGCCTCTGCGTCATTGTTGAGTGCGTCCTCGGCGGGCTCTTCTAAGAGCACCTCTTCCGAGAGCTCGTCTTCTGAAGCTAATTCATCTGATGTCGCTTCTTCAGCCTGCGCGTTTAACTCATCGAGTAATTCGTCGGTTAGAGCATCGTCATCTGCCAGCTCTTCAGCGTTCTCCGATGTGACCTCGTTATCTGCTTCTACCGATAACGCCATGTCGTCTTCTGATGATTCGAGCTCAGCCAGTAACTCGTCGGTCAGCGAGTCTTCCGGCATGTCATCTTCGATGTTTTCCGGCGCATCGTCCAGTGTGTCGACGGCGTCTTGTTCACTTTCGTCAGCCGATGCTTGGTCTGAATCGGCAAGGTCGTCGGCGTCTTCTAACTCAGCGTCAAGTTCAGCCAGCAGCTCATCGGTTAGCGGGTCATCCAGTTGTGAATCGTCGAAATCGTCCTCAACTTCGACCTCTGCTTCTGATTCTGAATCTGGTTCAGAGTCTGGCTCTGGCTCGAACTCGCCCAGCTCCTGTAACAGTTCATCGGTCAAATCGTCGGAAACGTCTTCGTCAAAACTGCTCTCATCCACATCATCTGCCGGTGCTTCCGGCAATGGCGACACGTCCAGTTCATCGTCTTCTGGTAACTCTGCTTCCAATTCGGCCAGCAGCTCGTCGGACAACGGATCTTCAAACACATCCGCATTCTCGATGTCATCGATATTGATTTCATCGAGGTCGTCAGTAATGTCGTCAATGCTTTGCAGTTTCGATTCTGCTTCGGTATCGGTTTGCTCCTGAGTGTCGATGACATCCTCGTCGAGGTCTTCATCATCCAGATCGCCGGCAAGGTCGCCCATCATTTCAATCTGGTCAATTTCGCTGATTATGCTGTCAGTTAAGCGGTCCAAAGCCTGTGACTGCTGGGAAATTTCCTCATCCAGCTTGCCCAGCATCTCTTCGCTAACCGGGCCGTCGTCTACTGGTAAAGCGGCTTTGTCTTCCTCTGTTGGTTGGTTTTCTTCCAACAAATCATCGATCGAAATTTCCGGCTTATCGTCGTCTTCATCATCAACCGGACTTTCAATCGGTACAGCGGCAATATCGTCATCAGACTCATCAAGTTCATCAATGTCTGATTGTGGTTCAATTTCTGGCTCAGGCTCAGGTGCAGGCGCTTGTTCTGCATCCAGCAACGCATCGATGTCGTCGATATCAAAATCATCATCTGCGGCGTTATCAGCCAGGATATCGTCGATGTCATCACCTGACACCTCTTCACTTTCTTCTGATTTATAAACCTGTTCAGGATCTTCAAGCAGGGCCGCTAACTCTTCGTCGCTGGTTTGATCCTCGTCCCCTGCCAGTGACTCGCCATCCTCAACATCGTTTAATTCACCTAAGTCCGCAGCCTGTTGCTCTGACTCGAAGTCTTCCAGTAAGTCATCGTCGGCGGAAAGGTCTATGGCATCGTCGTCGGTATCATCGGCAAATTCGTCATCGAACAAACTGTCCAGTTCGTCCTGGTCCAGCTCGCTGTCACCTTCCTCGAAAGGATCAGAGCCTTCGTCAGGTACCAGCATGTCATCGTTTAGATCAGCAAACGATTCATCTTCATTTAATGAAGACTCCAACTCCGTCGACAGCACGTCGTCGAGTAAATCGTCGTCGTTAAACAACTCTTCATCGGAGAGTTCATTGTCGTCGATATCGCTTTCGATGGCCGTCGACAGGTCAGCAATACTTTCATCGACTTCTGGTGCCGGTTGCTCAGGCAATTTCACCCCGGGTTCAGCAGGTGATGACTTTCGCTTCATCAGCCATACCGCCAGGCCGGCAATAAATGACAGGCTTAACAAAGCTGTACCAGCGATTAGCGCCATAGGGCTGGTAAGCATGGCCGCGATAGAATTTTCCTGCTCGGCTTGTTTCGCTGCGCGATCGCTCAGCAGGATTTCTTTTAATTCACGTTGAAGTGCCAGTTGTTCTTCGACCTTGGTTTCCACTTCGTCGTCTACCCGACCGCGAAGCGATTCCAAATCGGTATTTATTTTTTCGATACGGTCGTACAGTTTCCGGTTATCGTCGAGTAACGCCTGAACACTGTCGATTGATGCGGCAAACTGATTGCGTAACTCTTCAAACTGACGCGCTTGTGACTGGTCGATTTGCACCAGTTGCTGTTCTAACTCGGATTTAGTCTGAGTCAGATCATCCTGATTAACAAGCGGCACCGGTGGCTTAAGGTTATTCAGACTATCACCCGGCCGGGGTTCCATTCTCGCCCAGTCGGCGTCATCAGCTTCTGCTTTTAAGCGTGCTTTTATGGGATCGATTCGCGCGATATAACGGTCGGAAGGCAGCTTGAGGGTTGCCCCATCTACCATAAGATTTAAATTTTGCTGTTCAAACGCATCGGGATTCAGTTCGTAAATGGCCACCATCACCTGATATATCGTCAGGTTTTGATTTTGACGGTAACGATTAGCAATGCGCCACAGAGTATCCTGAGAGTCAATTGGGCCGTATACCGCACCAGAGAATTGGTCGGTAGCGTTTTTTGGCCCACGAAGCGGTGTGGTTTGCGCTGAAACGGGGTCGCTAACAATGCCGCATAGCATTATTAGTAGTAACCAACCCGTTAAATGCAATTTCATAGCGTTCCTTTATGCCCTCAAGCGTCGCGCAGTATGACAGCAAGTCAATCTGCACTCGCGCACTCAGTGTTCAATGAATAACTGAGTGAGTTTGTTGTTATTCTGGCAATCGCCCTGGTTTATTGGGTGGTACAGGCTTCGCTAGCGCCAGCAAATGCCTTTACCTTGCTCTTTTCATGTTTTGGCAGTGTGTTGGTGTATACCATTCACTGCGTTATACACAAAATATAAACCAGTTGGTCGGGTCGATCTAGGGAATGTTGCTCCCAGACAGCAAAAGCCCGAGCCTTTTACCTGTTTGGCTATCACACCAGCCCCCTGCAACAGCAGCATTGCAGGCTATGCTGAAGCGGTGTGCACAGCAAGCTTAAGTGTATTATCGACCAAGCTTGCTATAAGTTTATTAAATTTGTCAGCGAGTTACGTTTAAAGGTAGTCGCTAATCAACACTTCGGCAATTTGTACACTGTTGGTAGCCGCACCCTTGCGAATGTTATCTGACACTACCCAGAGGTTTAAACCCGACGGATGTGAAATGTCATTGCGCACGCGCCCCACGTGAACTAAATCATTACCACTGGCATTGCCGACCTGCGTTGGGAAGTCCTCGCGCGAATCGTACAGCTTGATTCCCGGCGCATCTGCCAGCAACTGTTTAGCGGCTTCGGCGTCGATTGGCATGCGGGTTTCAATGTGAATTGCCTCGCCATGCCCGTAAAATACCGGCACCCGAACTGCGGTAGCGTTTACTAAAATACTTTCGTCACCCATGATTTTCTGGGTTTCCCACACCATTTTCATTTCTTCTTTGGTGTAGTCATTGTCCATGAAAACATCGATTTGCGGGATCGCATTGAAAGCAATCTGACGGCTAAATGCTTCTGGCGTAATCTCACGGGAATTCATAAGCCCTGCGGTTTGCGTGGCCAGTTCTTCAAGCGCAGATTTACCGGCACCCGACACCGACTGATAAGTGCACACATTGATGCGTTCAATGCCAAAGGCTTCATGCAACGGTTTCAATGCTACCAGCATCTGAATGGTCGAACAGTTCGGATTAGCAATGATATTGCGATTGCGGAAGTCTGCCAGTGCATGGGCATTGACCTCAGGCACAACCAACGGGATATCAGGCTCGTAGCGGAACTGAGACGTGTTGTCGATAACAACACAACCGGCGTCGGCTGCTAAGGGCGCATATTTCTCAGACACACTGCCACCCGCCGAGAAAAACGCAAACTGAACCTGTGTCCAGTCAAAGCTTTCGGCATCCAGTACTTCGATGTCCTCGCCCTTAAACGTAATGGTGCCGCCTGCTGAGCGAGAACTCGCAAGTGGAAACAGTTCAGCAACCGGGAATTTCCGTTGCTCCAGCAGCTCGATCATGGTTTGACCAACCAGACCTGTGGCGCCCAGCACGGCTACGTTAAAGGCTTGTGACATAACAGTGTATTCTCCTGTATTTCTAACTTTGTAAATATTAAACGGTTTTTGGGTGCATACCCAATGCATTCAGCATGGCAATCGCCGCCTGCGGCAAGGGGCTGTGTGCCACAACCTGATGGCCGGCTAATTCGCGGCGAACGCGGTAGTGCTTGCGCATAAACGTAAACGCGACCTGATCTGCCAACCCTTGTCGAAAATGGCGATCGTCTTCGCTGATATCATACACACTTAATATGGCTTTCAGTACCAGTGAGAGCGCACTTTCAGGCGAACTATCCAACGCTGGCAGTTCAACCGCATCCGGTGGCGCTATAAAATCATCCAGTGTTAATTCTGGTGTCGAGCCTTGGAGCTCACACACGGCCTCATAAACACGCTGTGTTCCCAGCAATTTACCTTCAATGCTGTGTCCTGCGATGTGAGGCGTCGCCAGCCAGATCAACGGCAACAATGTTTGATCGATACCGGGCTCATTGTTAAACACGTCCAACACTACCGTTGGCGCATTCTCGCTTAACAATCGGTTTTTTAGCGCGGCCTCATCAATCACTTCACCACGACATGCGTTAATGAGTAGCTGTTGTGCATTCAGTTGCGCTAGCACGGCAGCATCAATCATGTGTTCGGTAGGAAAATATTCACCGGTTATCAGCGGTACATGCAGCGTGATCACGTCGCACGCTATTATAGACTGCCAGTCAGCAAATGTTCTTGTGTCACCCGCTTCCTGAAGCGGCGGGTCGTAAAGCTTATAGCGTACAGAGAGAGCATCAAGTAACCCCGATAGCGCAGTCCCGACGTGCCCGGCGCCCACTATACCCACGGTGGCAGTGTGCAAATCCAGCTTATTCGAAAGATGTGCGTTTGCCAGTACACTCAATACATATTCAGCTACGGCTTGCGCATTGCACCCTGCAGCTGAAGTCCAGTAAATACCCTGCTGCTGCAGATATTGCGTATCGATGTGGTTATACCCGGCGGTTGCTGTAGCAACCAGCGCTAATCGGTTGGCGCAGTTAAGTAAATCTGCATTCACTTTAGTGGTCGAGCGCACGGCCAGCACATCAACATCTACTAGATCTTCAGGCGTTAAAGTACCCGATTCGAACCCTTCGGCAGAGCCAAACGCATTTAAGTAGTCCGCAGCCAGCGGCATGGAGTTTTCGAAACGTATTTTCATGACCGCGAAGTGTATAGCAAAGCGGCTTGTGGGGCGATAAATTTTCTGTCTCAAACACAAAAACGCCCGCTGTGTAGCGGGCGCTTTTTAAAACATTAAAGTTTCTTAACTGTAGCGCTTAAAGACCAGGGTGGCGTTAGTGCCACCGAAGCCGAAGCTATTCGACATAATGGTATTAAGATGAGCTTCACGCGTGGACGTTACAACATCCAGGCCTTGTGCCGCTTCGTCCAGGTTGTCGATGTTGATAGATGGCGCAATAAAGTTGTTTTGCATCATCAATAAGCTGTAAATGGCTTCGTTCACACCAGCCGCACCCAGCGCATGACCAGTCAGTGACTTGGTTGACGCCAGTGGTACACCTTTATCACCGAATACTTCACGGATCGCGGCTAGCTCTTTTACGTCGCCAACCGGCGTTGACGTGCCGTGCGTGTTCAGGTAGTCAATTGGACCTTCTACGCCCTGCATGGCCATTTGCATACAGCGGATTGCGCCTTCACCTGACGGGGCAACCATGTCGTAACCATCAGAGGTAGCACCGTACCCTACGATTTCGCCATAGATTTTTGCACCACGTGCCAGCGCGTGTTCCAACTCTTCAACCACGACCATACCGCCGCCGCCACTGCTGACGAATCCGTCGCGATCCGCATCGTACGTGCGCGATGCCACAGCCGGGTTGTCGTTATACTTGGTAGACAGTGCGCCCATTGCGTCAAACTGAGAAGACAGTGCCCAGTGCAGTTCTTCACCACCACCGGCAAATACAATGTCCTGTTTACCCAGTTGAATCAGCTCTAATGCGTTACCAATACAATGCGCACTGGTTGCACACGCTGAAGAAATTGAATAGTTAACACCCAAAATTTTAAACGGTGTTGCCAGACACGCAGAAACGGTGGAGCCCATGCAGCGAGGTACCATGTAAGGACCTACGCGCTTGACGCCTTTTTCACGCAAAATGTCAGCAGAAGCCACCTGATTGTCAGATGACGCGCCACCTGAACCCGCAACAATACCCGTGCGGATATTCGAAATGTCAGACGCTTCCAGGCCGCTGTCTTCAACGGCTTGTTGCATGGCCACATAAGCGTAAGCAGCAGCATCGCCCATAAAGCGCATTGCTTTGCGGTCGATGTGTTCCTTGAGGTCAATATCAATATTGCCCCATACCTGACTCCGCAGTCCCATTTCTGCAAACTGCTCAGAATAAGTGATCCCAGACTTACCTTCTTTTAATGAGGCGGTAACTTCTTGTTGATTTGTGCCAATGCTGGATACGATGCCCAGCCCGGTAATAACTGCTCTTCTCATAATTATCCTTTTGCGTTAACGCGCCTATGGTAACGATTTTCATTTGCTAAGTGGTCTGCTCTTTTGCCCCAACCCTTAGCAATTTCATTCCACAGGTTATTTTTATCTGCGCCCTATGCTACGTAGATTATTGGTATGTTCAAGTGTAGTCGATGACATTGTATTGGAACAGTGAACCGAAAAGCGCTTGCTGGTATGATACCGCGCAATTTTATTGGCATAGTTTGACCGCTTCATGACAGAACCATTGCGATCCGCAAATGTACATTTTAACGATCAGGGCACGCCTGTTGCCGATGCCTTTGATGACGTCTATTTCTCCAATGACAGTGGCATTCAGGAAACCGAACATGTCTTCATGCAAGGCAATGATATTGCCGCGCGTTGGCAAGCCTGCACTCAGCCTCATTATGTGATTGCAGAGACCGGCTTTGGTACTGGTTTGAACTGCCTGGTGGCTATGCTGGCATTTGCCAGATTCCGAGATGCAAATCCTGACCACCCGCTGAAACGCTTGCATATTCTCAGTACCGAAAAGTTTCCAATCGCCGCCAGCGACTTAACCCGGGCACTCGCAGTGTTTCCTGACGTTGCGCCTCTTGTCGACACATTGGTAGCCCAGTATCCGCCTATGTTAAACGGTTGTCATCGACTTCAGTTTGAACGCTGGCATACGCAACTTGATTTGTGGCTGGGTGACGTCCACAACTTGTTACCTTGCTGGCATTGCCCGAAAGACGGCTTGGTTGACAGCTGGTTTTTAGACGGGTTTGCCCCTAGCAAGAACCCGGACATGTGGACTGACGCACTGTTTTCACAAATGGCCAGATTGAGTAAACCCGGTGCTGGCTTTGCCACCTTTACGGCGGCAGGCGTGGTAAAACGCGGTTTAAAAGAAGCCGGTTTTACAATTGAAAAGCGCAAAGGATTCGGCCGTAAGCGCGACATGCTAACAGGGATTCTTACCGACGCGCCGACACTGCGAACACATCAACCCTGGCACTACCGCTACCCGGATACGTCGCTTGGCAACGACGATACTGTTGCGGTTATCGGTGCTGGTTTAGCCGGTAGCAGTATTGCATTAGCGCTGTGTAAACGTGGGATCCCGGTCACGCTGTTTGGCAAAGCGCCAGAGCCGGCAGACGGCGCATCAGGCAATCGTCAGGGCGGCTTTTACCCGCAGCTTCAGGCTAGTTTTAGTCCTCCAGCCCGCATTCAGGCTCACAGCTTTTTATTTGCCTCACGGTATTATCAGCAACTGGCTGAACAAGGCGTCACTTTTACTCAGGCCCCCTGCGGCGTATTGTTGCTGGCATTTAACGATGAAGTCGCATCGAGACAACAGAAACTGGTCAGCAAGCAGCTCTGGCCAGAACAGATAATCTATCCTGTTACAAAGGATGAAGCCTCTGCACTCGCGGGTATACCAATGCAGCAAGGCGGCTTATTCTGCCCCCTTGGCGGCTGGATTAGCCCACAAGAACTGGTCAATGCTCAATTAACACTGGCAAGAAGCACAGGGTTACTAACCGAGAATTACGACTGCCCGGTAGATGTCACTACCAATGAGAATAGCGCACTCGTGACCGCCAAACAGTCAGGCCAGCAATGGTCGTTTTCACGAGCCGTCCTGGCCTGTGGTCATCACAGCATAGAACAAAGTGTGCTTTCGCATGTGCCGCTTCGCCCTGTTCGCGGTCAGGTTGAAGCAATTGCAGAGCACGCGCCGTTGGATTCACTGCGCACGGTGTTGTGTCACAAAGGGTATATGACACCCGCCTGGCAAGGTCGGTTAGCATTGGGGTCTACCTATGTAAAAGAGGATATTACCTGTGAACCGCGTCGTGAAGAAAGTGAACAAAACCTGGCAACCCACGCGAAAGCCATGGCAGATTACCCGTGGGCACAGAATATTGAGCATGACTATACCGCGCGCGCATCGATCCGAATGGGAGTTGCAGACCACCAGCCTGTTGTAGGTGCCGTTATTTCGCCGGACACCCTTACCCATCGCTACGAGCAACTTTACAAAGGTTTCCGTCCAGCAGATTATCCGCTTAACACCAGCGAACAAACGATTACCGTATTAACCGGTTTAGGATCCAGAGGTTTAACGACTGCCCCACTAATGGCCGAAATACTGGCAAGCCAATGGTGTGGTGAACCCTTGCCGATGGAAGAGGATTTACTTCAGGCTTTGGCACCTGAGCGCTTCATGTTACGAGAGATGAAAAAAAAGCCTCAATGATATTGAGGCTGATAACAAAATCGGAATCTGTTTCGTCAGTGTCCGCAGCTTTTGGTCATTAACGAACATCCAGAGACTGATTTACAGAGCACAGTGCTACTTAGGCCTGTCCAAATTGCACAAACATATACTTGTATAAGCTATCCTGAACAATGTGATTTCCCCAATTAGTCCCACGCAGGTGAAAAATCTGGGTTAGCCTGACGGTCGCCACAATCTAGCGCGTCAATTTTTGCGATGTCGTCGGCGTCTAACGTAAGTTCAAGCGCTTTGAAATTGGTTTCCAGATTTTTGCGCTTAGTCGACGATGGAATAGTGACCAAACCATGAGCCAGTTCCCAGGCTACAACCACCTCAGCAGTGCTTACACCATGCTTATCGGCAATCCCAGTGATAGTTTCGTCTTTTAGGACTTTGCCAACAGCAAACGGCATATATCCTGTAACCACAATGCCATGTTTCTCACACGCTTCACGCACTTTTTCATTAGTTAGATAAGGGTGCACTTCTACCTGATTCGTAGCGATAACGCCCTCACCTAAAATACTCACCGCTTCTTCAATTTGTGCCACGGTAAAGTTAGAAATACCTATTTCTTTTGTCAGGCCCAGTTCCTTAACGCGCAGCAATTCACCTAGGTAAG
>NZ_CFIDRX010000022.1:0-33577 GCF_984433645.1 Marisediminitalea sp. | reverse complement strand
TCTGTAGACAAGTCTACATAAAGCTGAGGATGCGCTTTTACCAATCCGTCTTTAACTACCGATAATTTATCCAAACCGGTGTAGGCACGCACTGCATCGACTTCCTGTTGAGACGGAATACTCTCCGGACGCATGGTGGGTCCAAAACCCCAGAGGTTAACCAGAGGTCCAACAGTGACGTCTAGCACGCCGTGACTGAGTTCACCCAAACGCATCGCTTCCAGCACCACTTTGCGGGTTTCCGGCGATATAGCAAAAGGTTGCTCAAAACGGTACTGATTAAAGCGCGACAATTCTGACGTCGGGTCGTAGGTCGACATCAGCTTATTCACGTGAATTAAGCGCTCGTCTATCAGTTGCTTAACTTTTGCTTTATCAACCGCGGTGACTTTCGGGTACTTCACGTTATACGTGGTGCCCATTGTGTGACCATAGATATGCTCTACTTCTACCGGTGGCTGGCTGCAGCCCACCAATAACAGCACTAGCAGTCCAACTACATACCTAAATTTACTCACATTGCCTCCATGGGATTATTGATTGCAGTGGCACTGCAATGGGATATTCCCTTCAACTTAGTAAAAAAGGGGGCCTAGAGCCCCCTTTATACTTCGAACTTGCGACTTAGCCGCCGAAGTCATCCAACAGGATGTTTTCGTCTTCAACACCTAAATCTTTCAGCATGTTGATAACGGCCGCGTTCATCATAGGTGGCCCACACATGTAGAACTCACAATCTTCTGGCGCAGGGTGGTCTTTAAGGTAGTTTTCCAGCAATACGTTGTGGATAAACCCGGTGTAACCTTCCCAGTTGTCTTCAGGTTGTGGATCTGACAGTGCAACGTGCCATACGAAGTTGTCATTTTCTTTAGCCAGCATATCGAAATCTTCTACATAGAACATTTCGCGCAGTGAACGAGCACCGTACCAGAAGCTGATCTTACGGTCAGTCTTAATACGACGAAGCTGGTCAAAGATGTGTGAACGCATCGGTGCCATACCCGCACCACCACCAATGAATACCATTTCGGCGTCAGTTTCTTTCGCGAAGAACTCACCAAATGGACCAGAGATAGTCGCTTTGTCGCCTTCTTTCAGGCTCCAGATGTACGATGACATTTTACCAGCCGGCAGGCTCAGGTTATTAGGCGGCGGCGTAGCGATACGCACGTTCAGCATAATAATCCCTTCTTCTTCCGGGTAATTTGCCATTGAGTAAGCACGGATAGTTTCTTCATCTACCTTAGATTCGATATCGAAGAAGCCAAAGCGTTCCCAGTCAGCACGATACTCTTCAGGAATATCGAAGTCTTTATATTTGACATGGTGAGGTGGAGCCTCAATCTGGATGTATCCACCCGCTCGGAACGGTACGCTCTCGCCATTTGGAATTTTAAGCTTAAGCTCTTTGATGAAAGTGGCTTTGTTATCGTTAGAGATAACTTCACAATCCCACTTTTTGATACCAAAGATTTCTTCTTCGAGCTCGATTTCCATGTCTTGCTTAACAGATACCTGACAAGACAGACGGCAGCCTTCACGCGCTTCGCGCTTAGTAATGTGGTCGAGCTCAGTAGGCAGGATTTCACCGCCACCGGTCTTCACGTCTACACGACACTGGCCACAAGAACCACCGCCACCACAGGCTGAAGATACAAAGATACCCGCATCGGCTAATGCACCCAGCAGCTTGCCGCCTGGTGCAGTAGTGATCGCCTTTTCCGGATCGCCATTAATTAGAATCTTCACGTCGCCAGATGGAACCAGCTTCGATTTTGCGAACAGGATGATAAATACCAGCGCAAGAACGATAACGATGAACATTCCAACGCCAAGAATAATCTCGATTTGATTCATAAATTCTGCTCCTTAGCGTTAATTACAGCTGAACGCCAGTGAAGGACTGGAAGCCCAGTGCCATCAGGCCAGCAATCATGAACACAGAGCCCAGGCCGCGAATACCGTCTGGCATGTCCGCGTACTTCAGCTTTTCACGTACCGCCGCAAGCAATACGATAGCCAGTGCCCAGCCCATACCACTACCTACACCGTAAACAATACTCTCTGCGAAGTTGTATTCACGTTGTACTGCAAACGATACACCACCAAAGATGGCGCAGTTAACGGTAATCAGTGGTAGGAAGATACCCAGCGCGTTGTATAGCGCAGGGAAGAACTTATCCAGACTCATTTCCAGGATCTGTACCAGTGCCGCAATAACACCGATAAAGGTCAGGAAGTTCAGGAAGCTCAGGTCAGCGTCAGGGAAACCTGCCCATGCCAGCGCACCAGGCGCCAGAATGTTCACGTAAATCACCTGGTTAACCGGTACAGAGATACCCAGTACTACCACTACGGCAATACCTAGGCCCATGGCCGTTTTTACTTTCTTAGATACCGCCAGGAATGTACACATCCCAAGGAACAAAGACAGCGCCATGTTCTCGATAAAGATCGAGCGAACAAATAATGATAAATAATGTTCCACAACTTACTCCTTAGGCTCGACTTGTTCCGGACGGATGGTACGGATTACCCATATCAGACCGCCGATCAGGAAGAATGAACTGAATGGCAGAATTAACAAACCATTCGCCTGATACCAGCCGCCGTTTTGAATCAGAGGCAGGATTTCAAAGCCCAGGATAGTACCGAAGCCGAACAGCTCTTTAATGATACCAACCACAATCAGTACCATAGAGTAGCCAAGGCCGTTACCAATACCGTCCAGGAAGCTCATCAGAGGTGGACTCTTCATCGCGTATGCTTCTGCACGGCCCATTACGATACAGTTGGTAATGATCAAACCAACGAATACCGACAGCTGCTTAGAAATCTCGTACGAGTACGCTTTCAGAATTTGGTCAACAACAATTACCAGCGAGGCGATGATGGTCATCTGAATGATGATCCGCACGCTGCTGGGGATCTGGTTTCGAATAATCGAAATAAACAGGTTTGAAAACGCGGTAACGCTGGTCAGTGCCAGAGACATTACTAATGCGGTTTCCAGTTTTGTAGTAATTGCCAGTGCAGAACAAATACCCAGGATTTGTAATGCAATTGGGTTACTGTCCAGAATGGGTCCAAAGAGGACCTTTTTCATTTCTTTAGAATCAGCCATGATAATAACCCCTTACGAACGCCAGGCTTGTTTTTTCAGGAAAGGACCAAAGCCGTTGTCGCCAACCCAGTACTGAACCGTGTTGTTCACACCGTTACTGGTTAACGTTGCACCAGACAGTGCATCAACCGCATATGGGTTTTCTTCACCAGCCGCTTTCTTCACTTCAAGGGCTACGTCGCCGTTCTTGTAAAGTTGCTTGCCGTCCCATTTTGCCTGCCATGCTGGGTTTTGTACTTCACCACCCAGTCCTGGCGTTTCTTTTTGCTGATAGTAAATCAGTTCGCGAACTGTTTCGCCGTCTGCATCAAGGGCCAGGAAACCGTACATCAGGTCCCAAAGGCCACTGCCGTGTACTGGCAGAATAACGCGGCTAACGGTTTCTTTCGCTGCTGATTCGTAAACCAAATATACCGAAGCCACTTTCGCGCGGCGTTGGAAACCCACATTGCTGTTTTCCACTTTCACGCTGGTGTCAGCTTCTTTTGCAGCTTTGTACATATCGTAGTTTGCAGAAGGTGCTTCAACAAACTCACCGGTATCCAGGTCTACATAACGCGCTTCAACGAACTCGTTATATGTTCCTTCGATGTTACCTTTAGCTTGTTCAAGCAGACCAGCTGCATGCAGGATGTTAGACATTTTGTCTTTCGCTGCATTGCTTTGCTGAATATCACGCAGGCCTACAGCCGCACCTGATACGATGATTGAACAGACTAAACAAACCGCCAGTACAACGCCGACTGTTTTTCCAAATGATTCTTTATTAGCCGACACGAGCTATCCTCCGCTTGATATTGCTTTGAGCGACAAAGTAGTCGAACAGGGGTGCCCACAGGTTAGCAAACAGGATTGCCAACATAACACCTTCAGGGAATGCAGGGTTCAATACGCGAATCAGTACGGTCATAAAACCGATGAAGAAACCGTATGCCCATTTGCCCTGGTTCGTAAATGACGCAGACACTGGGTCTGTTGCCATAAAGAACATACCAAACGCCAGACCACCTACTACGAAGTGCCAGTGTGCAGGCATAGCGAACATGTAGTTCGTGTCACTACCAATCAGGTTTAACAGTGTGGCGAAGAAAGCAACGCCCAGTGCAACACCTGCTACGATGCGCCAGCTGGCGATTCGCATGTAGATGATGAACAGGCCACCCAGCATAATTGCCAGTGCAGACACTTCACCCGCAGAACCAGGGATAAGACCCAGGAAGTGGTTCATCCACAAGTCAGAGTTGCTGTAATCCAGTGCACCGTTTGCGCCCTGGCTCAGAGACGTGGCACCTGAATAACCGTCAGCGGCTACCCAAACGCGGTCACCCGAGATTTGCGCAGGATAAGCAAAGTACAGGAATGCACGGCCAGACAGTGCCGGGTTCAGGAAGTTACGGCCGGTACCACCAAAGATTTCTTTCGCGATAACCACACCGAACGTGATACCCAGTGCAACCTGCCACAATGGGATGGTTGCTGGCAACGTCAATGCGAACAATACCGATGTTACGAAGAAGCCTTCGTTAACTTCGTGCTTACGTACTGATGCAAACAATACTTCCCAGAAGCCACCTACGGCGAACGTCACCGCGTAAATTGGCAGCCAGAAGCATGCGCCGTAGAACATCAGGCCTAATGTGCCTGCATTTGAGATATCACCACCTAATGCCGAGAACAGGCCAGCCTGCCAGGTATCAGGTAAGGTACCCGCGCCAGCGGCAATTGCTTCCTGCGCCTGGAAACCAATGTTGTACATACCAAAGAACATAGCCGGGAATGTTGCCATCCACACCATGATCATAATACGTTTCAGGTCGATACTGTCACGAACGTGAGTACCAGCCTTGTTGACTTTACCCGGGGTATAGAAGATGGTCGCGGCCGCTTCGTACAGCGCGTACCATTTTTCGTATTTACCACCTGGTTCGAAGTTCGGTTCGATCTTCTCTAAATACGCTTTTAAGCCCATGAATTAACCCTCTTTCTCGATCGTGGTCAAACAGTTGCGCAGGATCGGACCGTAAGTGTATTTGCCTGGGCACACGTAGGTGCACAGTGCCAAATCTTCTTCGTCCAGTTCCAGACAACCCAACGTCTGAGCACTGTCAGTATCACCAGAAATCAAATCACGCAGTAACAGCGTGGGAAGGATATCCAGAGGCATAACGCGTTCGTAATTACCAATTGGTACCATTGAACGTTCTGAACCATTTGTAGTTGTAGTCATATCAAACTGCTTGCTACCACTGAAATGACCAGTGTACGCACGCGTGATTGAATGCTTGTCAGAACCTGGAGTAATCCAGCCAAACAGTACCTTTTCACGGCCTTCTTTCAACAACGAAACCTGAGTGTGGAAACGTCCAAGGAAACCGTGAACACCCTGTGCAGTCGTACCATTCAGTACTGAACCAGACACGATGCGAACTTCACCGTCAGTCACTTCACTAGCGGTAAGTTCTGCCAAATCAGCACCAATTACAGTGCGAACCAGGCGAGGATTCTTAGCAGCAGGGCCGCCTAAGGCAACAACACGGCTGTTGTCTAACTGACCAGACGTAAGCGTTGCACCAATGGCAATCACGTCCTGATAGTTTACAGACCATACTGTTTTCTTAGCACCTACCGGATCGAGGTAATGAATGTGTGTACCGGCCAACCCTGCTGGGTGCGGGCCGTCAAACTCAGCAACGTCTGCACCGCTGTCACCAGCTGTTACTGCGCTGCCTGCTTTCTTACACACATACACTTTGCCGCCAGACAGCACTTTTAGTGCTTTCAACCCGTTTGCGAAGTCGTCCTGACGTTCTGCGATAACAACCGCCGGATCGGCAGCTAATGGGTTGGTGTCAATGGCTGTGACAAAGATTGAACTTGGCGTAGAACCAAGTGCAGGTGATTTGCTGAAAGGACGCGTACGTAATGCTGACCACAAGCCGCTGTCATTCAACAGCTGCTCGATAGTTTCGCGACTGCTACCAGCAATCTGATCAGCAGCAATGGCAGTGAAAGCTTCCGCTTCATCACCTTCTGCTTTTACCACAACAGATTGCAGAACACGCTTAGCACCACGGTTTACTTCTACCACTTCACCCGCAACCGGAGCAGTGAATTTAACGCCAGGGTTTTTCTTATCTTCGAAAAGAACCTGACCTTTCTTCACTTTGTCTCCAACCTGCACGTGCATGGTAGGACGCATACCCACATATTCTTCTCCCAGTATGGCAGCCCGAGACACCGTCAGACCATCCTGGATCTGTTGTGTCGGAGCTCCCGATATAGGGAGGTCGAGACCTTTTTTGATTTTTATCATACGTAATCGCACTACTCTAATAGAAATACCCTTTTGAATAGGCAGCATCTTTCACCACATTGAAAAGATACGATTCAAAAACGTACTTTGCTCACCACTACTATGCTAATAAAGGTCGTAAGAAACCCTCAAAGCTAATTTTTACTTCGCAATCAAGCTGAATTGTTATTGTTAGAATTTGCCGGCGTTAACAATTTTATTGTTGTTTTTTAGCGCATGGTTTTGCCGCCCGTTAACAAGGCGAAAGAGAGTAACAGACAGGTCACTCTACTTAATTACGGAATTTTAGCATCATCCTGACGACTTGCGCTACGCAATTCGCAGATTATGCACTATTTTTATCGGATTAATCTGTACAATCAACCTACCACCTTGGTCGCAAAACCCACCAAATGGTCAAAAAACAGGCGGAATTAGCAGAATTCATCTATTCATCATACAAATAAGCCGTCATAACGACGGCTTATTATAATTATCAAATGGTTTTACCAATTAACCAGCGGGTCAACGTCCGCATCGTAATCCACCCCTGCGACATCAAAGCCGAACAGACGTAAAAACTCATGGTGATAGCCCGCGTAATCACTTAACTCATGGAAGTTATCCTGAGTAACCTGGTCCCAGAGACCTTTGATGACGGCCTGGGTATCATCGTTGGTTTCCTTCCCGTCCATGCGATAGCGGTTTTGCTCATCCAGCGTAGGTTCAGAACCGTACAAACAATCTTTATATAATCCAGCAATTTGCTCGATACAGCCTTCGTGCGTGCCTTCGTTTTTCATCACGCGATACAACAGCGAAATGTATAGTGGCATCACCGGAATTGCGGAACTGGCTTGCGTAACCAACGCCTTCAGCGATGAAACGTGAGCGTCAACACTTAATGCAGACAGCTTGTCGTTGATAGCACTTGCCGCGCGATCCAAATCTTCCTTCGCTTTACCAATGGTGGCCTGACCATAAATTGGCCATGTCAGTTCTTTACCAATATAGGTATAAGCCGTCGTTTTACAGCCTTCAGCCAGTACGCCAGCTTCAGACAATGCGTCCAGCCACAATTCCCAGTCTTCGCCGCCCATTACCTTAACGGTATTGAAGATTTCATCGTCGTTGGCAGGCTCAAGACTAACATCATGTACCAGGTCTTTGTCGGTATCGTAAGTCTTTGTGGTGTAAGCCTGACCCACTGGTTTGAGCGTAGACTTATACACTTCACCGGTAACTGGATCAGTACGACGCGGGGCGGCCAGACTATAGATTACCAGGTCGACCTGACCTAAATCGGCTTTAATTTTGTCAATCACTTCCTGCTTCATAGCTGCAGAGAATGCATCACCGTTTAAGGTTTCTGCATACAGATCTGCCGCTTTCGCTTTATGATGGAACGCAGCGGTATTGTACCAACCTGCTGTGCCGGTTTTGCGTTCTGTCGGGGCCTTTTCAAAACAGACGCCCAGTGTTGCTGCGCCATAGCCAAACGCCGAAGTAATACGCGAAGCCAGTCCGTAGCCGGTAGAACAACCCAGAACCAGTACCTTTTTAGGCCCGTCGCCTAAATCGCCAAGCCCTTGAATATAATCAATTTGTTCTGACACAACTGCTGCACAACCCACTGGATGCGCATTTGTACAAATAAAGCCACGTATTTTGGGCTGAATAACCATAGTCACACTATCCTTTATAATTTGAGCGCGTATTGTAATAAACCACCGGATGATAACAACTCTGAGCAGCTATCACCCGGCTTATCACACAATCAGTTTAACGATTGTTGTAATACGCTTGTTCTGACATACCGTGGAAGGTTTTCGCGCCAGCGAAGAAAGACTGGTAGGCGTCGTAGATGCGTTTAAAATCTGGGTCTGCTTCAGCTTGCTGCGCCATGACCTGGGCAGACGCTTCGCGAAGCGCGTCAATCACATCCTGGGGTAACTCACGTACCGTTACACCGTGTTCATTGACCAACTTGTTCATAGCGGCATTGTTTCGTGCAGTATACTCATCCAGCATATCCTGATTCGCGGCACGCATGGCTACTTTCACAATAGCCTGTAGATCTGCGGGTAAGCTGTTGAGCGCTTGCTCGTTTACCAGGAATTCCAGCTGTGTGCCCGGCTCATGCCAGCCACTGGTGTAGTAATAATCGGCAGCACGGAACAACCCAAACGCCAAATCATTGTACGGGCCAACCCACTCAGTCGCGTCAATAGCACCGGTTTGTAAAGACGTAAATATTTCGCCACCGGTCAGGGTTACCGGAATGCCGCCAACTGCTTTGAGCACTTCGCCTCCCAGACCCGGAATACGCATTTTTAAGCCCTGAAAATCGTCGAGGCTGTTGATTTCTTTCTTAAACCAGCCCGCCATCTGCACACCGGTGTTACCGCCGGCAAAGGGCACAACGCCGAATGGCTTGTACAAATCCTGCCAGAGCTTCAAACCACCGCCATAGTGCAGCCAACCGTTCATTTCCTGGGCATTCATACCAAATGGGATCGCTGAAAAAATCGGTGCCGCAGGCATTTTACCTTTCCAGTAGTACGCGCCAGCGTGGCCCATTTGTGCTGTACCCTGGGCAACGGCATCAAACACTTCAAATCCGGGTACCAGTTCACCGGCACCAAACACTTTTACGGTTAATCTGCCGCCCGACATCTCGTTGACATACTCGGCAAAGGTTTCCGGCGCTTGTCCTAAGCCGGGAAAATTCTTCGGCCAGGAAGTCACTAGTTTCCATTCATAGGTTTGTTGTGGCGCAGCCTGCGCTGCGGTTGTATTTGATTGAGTATTGTCCTGGCAACCACTCAGGCCTAAAGCCATACCCAGTCCCATTACTGCCAATAGCATTTTTTTCATTATTGTATCCTTAGCTGTAGAGCGTTTCAGGCAACCAGGTGGCCAGCTCAGGCCAAATGGCTAATCCTATTAATAGCACAATCTGAATAATGATGAAGGGCACAACACCGCGATAGATATCAGACGTTAGTATGGTAGGCGGCGCTACGCCACGCAGGTAAAACAGCGCGAAGCCAAATGGCGGTGTTAAAAACGAAGTCTGCAGATTAAGCGCCAGCATAATGCCTAACCACACCGGATCAATACCCATGGCGAGTAAAACCGGGGCAACAATGGGCACTACCACAAACGTGATCTCAATGAAGTCCAGTATAAAGCCCAATGCAAACACTACCAGCATTACCACCAGCATGGCCCCAAACACGCCGCCGGGCAGTTCTGTTAAGAAGCCATGAATCAGTTCTTCACCACCGAATCCACGGAACACCAGTGAAAATACAGAAGCGCCGATTAGGATCATGAACACCATGGCAGTCATGCGCGTAGTATCCATGGTCACCACTTTTAACTGCGCAAGAGACAATTGCTTCTTAAAAGCAGCCAATAATAAGGCACCACTTGCACCAACACCTGCGGCTTCTGTTGGCGTTGCAAACCCTGCCAGTATTGACCCCAACACAACAATAATAAGCAACAACGGGGGGACCAGCGCCGAAAACAAGCTCTGTTCCGGCTCTTCAGTAGCGGACGCGGTGGCGGTTGCGTCGATATTCATAGCGGCATCATCTGACTTACCTGACTTCACGCCTACAACCATGACGTAAATCAGATACAGCACCACCAGTAACAGCCCCGGTACTAAGGCACCGACGAATAAATCTCCCACCGATACCGAGTCCGGTGAAAAAATGCCCATCGATAACTGTGCTTTTTGATAAGCACTGGAGAGTACATCACCCAATAATATCAGCGCGATAGATGGCGGAATGATTTGGCCAAGGGTACCAGTGGCACAAATAGCACCGGTGGCAAACGCGGGAGAATACCCCCGGTTGAGCATAGAGGGTAAAGACAACAAGCCCATGGTAACCACCGTCGCCCCAACAATACCGGTACTTGCTGCCAGCAACATACCAACCAACACCACAGACACCGCCATGCCACTGCGATACTTGCCCAGTAGCGCCGCCATGGCGACTAACAGGGATTCGGCGACTTTGGACTTCTCCAACATGACGCCCATGAACACAAATAACGGCACCGCGATTAGCGTCTCGTTAGAGACAATCCCGAATAACCGATTGGGCATAGCAGTAAGATATGACGCATCAAACCCGCCAACCAAGGCACCAATACCCGCAAATATCAAGGATACACCGGCCAACGTTAGTGCAACCGGATAGCCAAATAACAACACACCGCACACGCAGGCAAACAGAACTAACGCCATCCACTCCATCGTTATTGCACCTCCGTGTTATAACGCCAGTTCAGAAAACTGCGGCACAGTTCGCTCACACCTTGCAGCAGCAAAATACCAATGCCCAATGGAATGAGAGACTTCAGTACGAATACCAGCGGCAGACCACCCGGTTCTTTGGATGTCTCCATCAAGGCCCAGGAGTCCGAGGCGTAAGGCACCGCATAGTAGAGCAAAAAGCCGCAAACGGGGATTAGCAACAACAGCGTGCCCCAAAAGTTCACCATTGCTTGCTTACGCGGGGAGAACCGTCGGTAGAATACGTCCACCCGAACATGACCGTCGCATTGCAGCGTATAGCCTAAAGCCAACAGGAAGACGGCTGCATGCAGGTAAGTCACTGACTCCTGCAGCGCGATCCAGCCCATTTGAAAGCCGTACCTGAGCACCACAATAACCAGCATAACTACAACCATAACCAGCGACAGCGCACTGCACGCCTGACATACGCGGCGACTGAGTGTATCCAACGCCTGGATCACAGACGGGAGTCTTGAAGAAGAGAAAGCCATATTGAATAAAAACGCAGCAATTGAAAAAAACTTGTTAATAAACGGCTAGACTAAAGCTATTTAGCTGCTTTGCCAATGGGTTATGGTCAGTCTGAGGGAGAATTTTCAGGAATAAGTGATGCCAGTTTGAGGGAGATAGCACCGATAACAACGGGAAGAAGTAAAAAAACACAAAGCCCGCCTAAAAAGGCAGGCTTTGGCATTCAGGCTTAGCCCAGGATGTCTAACAACTCAACATCGAACACCAGCGTGCTGTACGGGGCAATTGCGCCACCCGCACCTTGCTCACCGTAAGCCAGGTTGTGAGGCACGTATAAACGCCACTTTGAGCCAACAGGCATCATCTGCAGTGCTTCAGTCCAGCCTTTAATTACGCCACCTACCGGGAATTCAGCCGGTTGGCCACGGTCGTATGAGCTGTCGAATACTGAACCGTTGATTAAGGTACCGTGGTAATGCGTACGCACAGTGCTGTCAGCAGTAGGCTTCGCACCTTCGCCAGTAGTCAGTACTTCGTACTGCAGACCAGACTCAGTGGTTACTACGCCGTCGCGCTTGGCGTTTTCAGCCAGGAAGTTTTCGCCTTCAGCAATCGCCTCTTTATGCTGTTCAGCTTTTGCAGCCTGCATACGCTGATGAATTTCACCGAACGCGTCGCGCAGGGTGTCATTGTCTACTTGCGGTGCTTGACCGGTAAACGCGTCTTTTAAACCAGCGACAACAGAATCCAGGTCCAAGCCTTCAAAAGGATTCGATTGCAGTTGCTGACCCATTTGAAAACCAATGCCGTAGCTCGCTTGGGTTTCTACTGTCTTAAATTGATCTGACACAGTCACTCCTGTAAGTAAATTACACAAAACGCGCAAAATTTAAACAATTCATGAATTATTCTGAAAAATTATAACACGTTCGTTTTAATTGGGCCGATAGTGTAACACACCCTTAACTTTCCTGCCCGTGCCTTTGATTTAGTGCTTCAGAATGAGGCCTGGAACAGCCCTATACTGCAAAATGTCATTAGACAAGCGACCCGGGAAACAGTAATGTGATCGGCATTGTTATATGGAGGGCACCATGCAATCACATTACGATGCACAGTTAAAAGACACTGTTCGTTATTTGGGAAAGACTTTAGGTGAAACCATCAAGGCCCAATTGGGCAATGATTGGTTAGAGAAAATTGAAAAGATTCGCCTCGACGGCCGCGCGTCGTATCAGGGTGACACAGATTGCGGAAGCAGTCTGAAAGAAACTTTCAAAACCATGTCAGACAGCGAATTACTGGTTGTTGCCAGAGCGTTCGCACAATTCCTGAATTTGGGTAATATTGCAGAGCAGGAATACAATGCGGGTCTGGATGTGGAAGCATCTATCGACTCACTGTTTGAACACCTAGACAAAGCTGAGCTGTCAGCCTTAGAGGTAGAGGAAGCCGTAGCAAAACTGGATATTGATCTGGTACTTACCGCTCACCCAACCGAAGTGTTCCGTCGCACCCTTATCCACAAGCATAAAGAGCTGGCGGTTTGCTTAAAGAGCATTCACCACGAGCAACTCACTGACACCGAACGCAAACGTTTGGAAACGCGTATTGCCGATTTGATCAGTCAGGCATGGCACACAGAAGAAATTCGCTCTGTACGTCCTACGCCGGTAGACGAAGCCCGCTGGGGTTTCTCGGTAATCGAAAACTCACTGTGGGAAGCCGTTCCCGAGTTCCTGCGTGACCTGGACGAACGTCTGCAGCAAGACTACAACGTAGCATTACCTATTGATGCGGCGCCTATTCACTTTAGCTCGTGGATGGGTGGAGACCGTGACGGTAACCCGTTTGTTACTGCAAAGGTTACCGAAGAAGTCCTGTTGCTGGCTCGCCGCCGCGCAGCCAAGTTGTTAACCATCGATCTTGACCGCTTGCAGGTCGAGTTGTCGATGAACCTGTGTAACGATGAATTAAAAGCACGTGCGGGTGAGCAGTTAGAGCCGTATCGCGCCATCCTTCGCCCGCTGGTGAAGCGCTGCGCCGATACCCGCGACGGCATTGCTGATTTCTTCAATGGCCGTCCCTACGACGCAAGCACCTGGATTCAGGACAACGACGAGTTGCTTGAGCCATTAATGCTGTGCTACCAGTCACTGTGTGATTGTGGTCTGGAAACCACCGCGAACGGCATGCTGCTGGACACCATCCGCCGCGTGAAGTGCTTCGGCATTCACCTGTTGCGTTTGGATGTGCGTCAGGACTCACAGCGTCACGCTGACGTACTTGCAGAACTCACCCGTTATCTGGGTTTGGGCGACTACGGTCAATGGAGCGAAGCTGACAAGCAAGCATTCCTGCTGCGTGAATTAAGTTCTAAGCGCCCACTGTTCCCACGCGCATGGCAACCGTCTGAAGACGTTCAGGAAGTGCTGGATACCTGTAAGGTGATTGCAAACCACAGTCGCCATGGCTTTGGTATTTACATTATCTCAATGGCAAGCGAAGCCTCTGACGTCATGGCTGTGCAACTGCTGTTGCAGGAAATGGGCGTGGACTGGCCCATGCCAGTAGCCCCGTTGTTTGAAACACTGGACGACCTGAACAACTCACCCACCGTTATGCGCAAATTGCTTAGCGTAGACTGGTATCGCGGTTATATTCAGGGCAAACAGTTTGTCATGATTGGCTACTCAGACTCGGCTAAAGACGCGGGTGCCATTGCCGCAGGTTGGGCTCAGTACGAGTCTCAGGAAGCGCTGGTTGCGCTTGCTGAAGAATTCGACGTTACCCTGACCCTGTTCCACGGTCGTGGCGGTACTATCGGTCGTGGTGGCTTACCGGCTCACGCTGCTATCCACTCTCAGCCTCCGGGTTCACTAGACGGTGGTTTCCGTGTTACTGAACAAGGTGAGACGATCCGTTACAAGTTTGGTATGCCGTTGCTAGCCAAGCGCAGCCTGGGTATTTATACCAGCGCAATCATTGAAGCCATGTTGTTCCCGCCGCCGGCGCCTAAAGACGAATGGCGTGAGCTGATGAAAGCAATGGCGGCTAAGGGCCGCGATTTCTATCGTGGCGTGGTACGTCAGGATCCGGAATTCGTGCCGTATTTCCGCGTAGCAACGCCGGAACAGGAACTGGGTAAACTGCCTTTGGGCAGCCGTCCTGCCAAACGTAAGCCTACCGGTGGAATTGAGAGCCTGCGTGCTATTCCATGGATATTCGCCTGGGCCCAGACACGTTTGGTACTGCCAGCCTGGTTGGGCAGCATGCGTGCCATTGATGCCGTTCGCAAGGAAGGCAACGAAGAAACACTGAAAGAAATGCTGGAAAACTGGCCATTCTTTAAGTCGCGTTTGTCTATGCTGGACATGGTATTCCAGAAAGCCGACCCTCGGATAAGCGAAGAATACGATGATCGTCTGGTACCTGAAGAGCTTAAGCACTTTGGTGCAGCCCTTCGCGCCGAGCTGAAAGAAGCAATTGCACTGCTGCTAGAGATTAACGGTCAGGAAACCATTATGGAGTCAGACCCACAGGGTCGTGAGTCTATGAATATCCGCGCCGCTTATCTTGAACCGCTGCATTACCTGCAGATTGAGCTGCTGTCGCGCATTCGTCAGTTAGACGAAGATGAGCACGACGCGAATCTGGACAAAGCCATGATGGTTGCTATCAGCGGTATTGCTATTGGTATGCGAAACACAGGTTAACCTGTGTTTCGAAGGCCATTTACCTGGCCATAAGACACAAAAAAGCCGGCATCGCCGGCTTTTTTAATGGATAAGATTTCGAGTCGGCAATTAACCGTTTACGAACTCAACACCAATTTTGATATCGCCACGCAGACCTTCCAGCATGTCGTCTTTTGCTTTCTGTTCGAAAGCACTCAGCTCGCCGTAAGGCAGGATTTCTTCAACACCGTTCGCACCTAAACGCACTGGGTGAGAGAAGAATGCAGCGTCGTCGCTGTCGTCGGTTTGTACGTAAGTGTACTCAACCACGTTGTCACCTTGCATAGCAGCAACCAGAGACAGACAGAAGCGTGCAGCAGCCTGACCCATAGACAATGTAGCAGAACCGCCACCCGCCTTGGCTTCAACAACTTCGGTACCCGCGTTCTGGATACGTGTAGTCAGTGAAGCAACTTCGTCGTCAGAGAATTCAACGCCTTCCACCTGAGACAGCAGAGGCAGAATAGTCGTACCAGAGTGACCACCGATTACAGGCACGTGCGTGTTCGCTGGATCAAGACCTTTCAGGTCAGCAACAAACGTTTCTGCACGGATAACGTCAAGCGTAGTCACACCGAACAGTTTGTTCTTGTTGTATACGCCTTTGGCTTTCAACGTTTCAGCAGCAATCGCTACTGTGGTGTTCACAGGGTTTGTGATGATACAAGTACATGCATCAGGGCAGTTGTCTGCGATGCCTTCAACCAAAGCTTTAACGATACCAGCATTGATATTAAACAGGTCTGAACGATCCATACCAGGCTTACGAGGTACGCCAGCTGGGATCAGCACGATGTCACAACCAGTCAGTGCTTCCGCCAGGTCGTCTTTACCGTGACCGGTTACTTTTACTGCAGTTGGGATGTGGCTTAAATCAACAGCAACACCAGGAACAACTGGCGCAACGTCGTACAAAGACAGTTCAGAACCTGCTGGCAATTGTGTTTTTAACAATAATGACAGCGCCTGACCAATACCACCGGCAGCACCTAACACGGCTACTTTCATACCATTTCTCCTATGGAAAGAATCACGTTTAATAACGGCTCGACACACTAATTCATGTCGACAAAAAACTCAATCACCTATTGGTCTTATGGAAGAAGATTGGGTGAATCTCAGAGTTATATTCAAAATAACTGCATAAATATGCATTTTATTTGTAATTTCATGCGCGTTGTGGCACTATACAAGGTTAAAATTGTATCAGGCGACAGCGCAGATGAGCGGCAAAGCAAATTCGCCTGCAAGAGTATACACCAAGCTAACTGGCAAGCCGAAAAATAATTCAGACGCCAGTAATTGTAATGATTTAACGACAGGTGAATATGGCTAGTCAAAAACAAGAAGAACTCATTAAAGCATTCAAAGAGATTCTGAAAGCCGAAAGTTACGGCTCGCAGGGCGAAATTGTCGACGGATTGAAGCATCAGGGCTTTAGCAATATCAGCCAAAGTAAAATATCGCGAATGCTCAGCAAGTTTGGTGCGGTACGAACACGCAACGCGCGTGGTGACATGGTGTATTGCTTACCCCCTGAATTAGGTATGCCTACGGCTAAAAGTCCGCTGAAGCAACTGGTGTTAGATATTGTGCATAACAATGTTATGGTGATTATTCGAACCAGCCCTGGCGCAGCACAACTCATTGCACGCCTACTGGACTCATTAAGTAAAAAGGACGGTGTATTGGGCACCATAGCAGGTGATGACACGATTTTTATCGCGCCCGCGGATGTCACCAAAATTGAAGATTTACGACAACGCGTAGAAGACTTGTTCGAGAACGTTTGATTCTAGCGCGTCAGACAACGGACCGATTGCCAGTCATGCCAAATTAAGCTTAAAACAAAAAACCCCGCATAAGCGGGGTTTTTTAATGTTAAGTGCTAATCACTTAGAAACGGTAGTTAATACCTACGCGGATTTCCCACAGTGAAGCAGCAGTTGAGTAGCTTTCTCGTTGATCTGCACCGAAAAATTCCTCATAAACATACTGACCATCGTCATTAATGCTAGCACCGACAACAGACTCAGAAACAAAGTTACCTTGTTTCAGAACACCCCAGTCATCGTTCAGCAGATTGCCCAGGTTTTCGATGACGAAGAACGCAGAAGCACGGTGACCTTCAGCAAAAGCTGGCAGTTCCTGACTGATGCGAACATCAACTTTTGTCCACCAGTCGCCATTAGTCGCGTTGCGACCAGCGATCTTGCCACGGCTCAGGCCTTCTGAAGCAATAAAGGCATTAAATGCTTCTAAATCAAAACCATCTGCATATACAACTTTAGCATCGTCAACGGTTGGAACATACAATAAGTGGCGACCACCGCCTGTATCGTCATCGCCGTAGAACTGATCCAGAACATCAACATATTCGATTTCACCGTCATCATCCAGACGCGGTACATCACCAAACGTGTAGCTCATACCACGACCTTCGTTAGCAGAGGCAAATACGTTGAAACGCGTTGCGTAGCCGTCGATAAACTCATGCTTGTAGCCAACACGCAGCGTGAAACGGTGCGGGATGTTGTAGTTAGACGTTGCCGCACCAGGATTGTTTGGATCGCTGGTTGCAAAGTTTGCATAGTTAGAACCTGCTACAGAGCTGGTCATTGGGTTAACGTCGGTAGAGTCGTTGTAAGCATAAGCAACACTTACATCCAGACCAAAGTCATACTCTTTTGACACTGCCAGTGACAACGTAGTTGCATCGCCTGAATCACCTTTAACGTTAGTTAAGAGGAAGGTGTTATTAGAACCTTCATAAACTGGACGTCCATCAGGACCAGTACCCACTTCTACTCGTGACGGCTCGATGTAGGTAGCTGCGTCTTTCTTATCTGTATAAAGAATGTCCGCTTGTACCAGGTAATCACCGGGTGCCAGATAGGTTAAGCCCAATGCATATTTCCACTCAGTTGGAATTTCAAAATCCGGGTCCATGGCTACAACAAATCGAGCAGAACCGTCTGTTGGATAATCTGCAACATAATCAAACAAAGCCTGAGGAGGAGCTACGATTGGTGCACCACCACCGACTCTGTCAAGGTCAAAGATACTGGTTGAGCCGCTAGACCATCCAGGAATATCTCGCTCATCTGCAAATACCTGAGTAACACCGTCGTTAGAGTATGCATTTGATACCCAAACGTTAGGATTACCGCCGGAGTACAAGCCGAAACCACCGTGTAGTTCCATATCATCAGATAGCACATAGTTAAAGCCTACGCGCGGTTGCCATAAATCTTTCCCGTCCAGGTTTGCAGTGTTTGCAAACCCGTACTCTTCTTCAAATGCAGAGTTGTAGTTCGGGCGATCATCAGATGACCACTTGTCATATCGCAAACCTAATAACAGGGTAAGATCATCGTTTACATAGAAATCATCCTGTAGATATAACGTAGTGGTCTGGAAACTAAAGCTTGCCGCTACGTCATTTGGATCATTGGTACCGGCAGCATTGTTATAATCAATTGAGAATGGCGTGCCTGCTTCAAAGTTAGCAATTGAACCGAAGCGGTACTCACCAATTCGATGCTGCATAAACAAGTTGAATACATCTAAGTCTTCGTATTCAATACCTGCAGTAATAGTGTGATCACCTAACAGGTAAGTACCTGCAAATTTGAACGTCAGGTTATCCCAGTTCAGATCGTTTGCCTGTCTAGAGTCATCTGGTCCTAAATAAACAGTTGTACTACCAGCGCTAATTTGCACTTCACCGAAACCAGTGTCTGCATCAACAGAATTCTGACGATTATCAAGAGTTGTTTTACCGATACGCAATTCTGTTGAAAAGTCAGGCGTCCAATCAGAATACAATGATGCTGTAATGGTTTCTATTTCTGCACCACGCTCGTAGAAGTGACCATCGAAAGAAAGACGAGATGTGCCTGTATCTGATTCAGAAATTGTATATCCGTCGTTCCAGTTATAAGTAAATGCTGCACGATGATCTTCGTTGATGTTCCAATCAACTTTCAACAATAGTTTTTCGTCTTCGATCGGCGAAGAGCCTTTAAAGCCACCTGGATCGTAACCATACACTTCTTTAGAAATTCTAACAATTTCTGCTAAGTCTGCTTCAGTTACACGAGATAAACCTGCATATTCGTGTAAACGAACACCTTCTTTCTTCTCGTAGGCACCGAATAAGAAAAGCTTATCGCTGATCAGTGGAAGACCGACGGTGAAACCATAACGTTTTTCAGTGTAGTTACCGTTGTCGATGTCATTACCTTCGATTGAATCGCCTTTTAGAGAATCTGACGTGAAATCGTAGAAAGCAGAACCGTGGACTTCGTTACTACCTGACTTTGTTACAGCATTAATGTTACACGCCGTAAAACCGCCGTACTCAACGTCAAAAGGCGCTAATTCAACTGCAACCTGTTCGATTGCATCGTAAGAGAAAGGAATACTTTCAGTTGGGTAACCGTTTGAGTTCAGACCGAAGTTGTCGTTCAAACGCATACCGTCCAGCGTTAAGCTGTTAAAACGAGGCGATGCACCAGCACACTGGATACCATCAGAGAACGTTTCATCGATATATACACGCGGATCGGCACGAACCAGGTCTTTGATGTCACGGTTAATCGCAGGCGCATTTTGCAGGTCTTCAAGGCTGAAGTTTGAAGAAGGCCCTTTCTGACCAAACGCGATAGAAGCGATTTGAGAAGCTGTTACTTCGATACGCTCAACATCTGATTGAGAAGCCAGTTGGAACTTGCTCAGGTTCAGAGGCTCGCTCAGTGACAAATATACGTCGGTAATAGTAGCGTCTTCGAACTTGTCAGAGTCCATTGTGATTTCGTATGGACCACCAACACGCAAACCAGACAGGCTGAACTGACCGTCTGCATTTACAGTGATAGTTTTAACACTTCCAGTTGGAACGTGCTTAACGGTGATTACTGTTCCCGCAGCTGGAGCACCCTGAGGGCCAACTACGCTACCAGTGATACCTGATGATGTCTCCTGCGCCATAGCCGCAGTCGACAAACCAACAGACATCGCTACCGCTATCGCGACGCGATTTAACTTAGATTTTGTCATCATTAGTGTGTTTCCCATGCATTATATATTCATTAGGCGTCTGTCTTTACCCGCATCTCCGGAACTACTGTTGGTTACGGCGGTCTACGTGTAAAGCCAATTTGTTTTTCTCACTGTCAGTAAAACGACAGTGATTTTAAGTTATCCGTAAAAGCGTAAATCGGGCCGAGATTGTTCATTATTATTGTTTCAGCAATATGACAAATCTGTTCCGGTTGCATTTCATAATGAACTGACAACGCTTAGTATTTTTATTTTTTCCTGAACAAACGGTCAAAGTTTTACTGAGCTTATAGGAACCCTCGGCCCTGCTCACAAGCCCGGGTATATTTTTCGCACAACCACAACGAATAAACAGCGGTTAAGCCAATTCAAAGTTATTTATACAAATCCCAATAAAAACAGTAAATTAATCTTTTAAAGTAAACTTATTTGTTGCAATAAATAACGTTAACTGGTCAAATTGGTCCAATAAGTAAAACTAAGCGAAAATTCTTTTGCACCCAATACGACTGAATAGAACAATTAGGACCACATTGGTCGTGCTCATTTTTATATGCTGCGCGCTGGTTGGTTTTATTCAGAATTTTCAGTCTTCACCGGCAATTCCGCCTCAAACAGCCAGCCAACTCTCGTGCGAAACGCCGCTTTCAGGTAATAAGGAAACGTTCAATGTGTACTTAACCGAGAGTTCCATTGCAGAAATGGCGCTGCCATTATTGTGTGGCAATAAAGTAGTTCAGCGTCAGTTTGGTAATGTAAATATCACGATTGGCCGCAATGACTTTGACACATTCCGGTATATCAACCATGGGGTACCGGAACTTACACTGGTAAAAAGTAACGTAGTACTGGCGTTTGGTGCCGACCAGATTTATCACTATGACGATATAGCAGCACATCCCGACTACAGTGCCTATTTTATTGCATTAAGGGAAAAACCCCGCCTTAATAAAGAGTACCTGCTGGGAAAACGCATCGGTATTCTCGACTACCCCAGCAGCCGCTCCGGCCACATTGTGCCTAAAACCATTCTGCAGCAGTTGGGATTGAACGACAGCAACATAAAGCTGTTCTACTATAACTCGCATCAGGAGCTAAGAGGCGCCTTGCTGGCAGGCGAAGTTGATATTATTTCCAGCTACTGGGGCAAGGGAGACGAAGAGATCTTATCCCGCAATTATATTACGTCGCTGGAAAATAGTGTGCCGGGCATGCGCTGGTATTTAAAAATGCAAACCCGTAACACGGATTTGCGATGTGCTCTACAACAGGTCATTGCTGATATTTCGGCGAATCACCCAAGAAAGTACTATCACGATGTCGAGCTGATAGGGGACTGTACTGCATCATGAGAGCCTATAACCTAACCGCAGAAGACGGGTTTAAAGCAGCCGCGTTATTTATCTTCCTGTTTCTGGTCTTTCAGCTAGGGGCATTTCTTGGGCAGGCATCGGCCAGACTTTACTCGGAACATGAAACCATCGACAGGCTGCAAAGCAGAATCAGCCTGGATTTACAGTTCCTCGATGTGGGTAACAGCACATTGAATACTCCACCCAATCAATACACATTGAAGGATTATCTGAACAGGTTGAATAAAGCCCTGGCCGAACCGGAGACAGGTATTGGCCTGGTTTCAATTCAATCGGTGAGTGCAGATAACACCGCCGCTGATTTTGCGAACGCCAGGTTAACCCCCATTACCTTGCAAAACTCTGAACAAACAGTACAAATTCAGGTCGCGTCGTTACCTTTATACCGCTACCTCGCTTTTAGCCCGTTGGCCTTTTTTGCGGCGGCGATCATGGTTCCGGTGTTGATGAACATCAGACCCACGCGCAGAGCGCCAAAAGCTGAGCCGGTTGCTATAGAAGAACCCAAAGTCGCGCTCGTGCCTAAACTCGTTATCAATTTGAACGACAAAACCATAGGCAACAGCATTAATGCCGTCACTGTGCAACTTCAAAACAAACCATTGTGCTTTTACACCGCGCTGCTGCATTATTGCATCGATAACCCCGACGCATTATTGCTTCACCACAAAGATATTCCGCCAGAATTAACCAATCAGGCAAACAAAGCGTTTGGCAGGCTGATGGATCTTGGTCACACGAAGCGTAAACGACCTGACTTTAATGCGAATTTAGACAAAACCCTCAGTGAAATTCGCGCTGCACTGGATGAAGTGTTTGCAGGGTACAGTGAGGAAAAAGCAAAATACTACCCGCCACGCGCACAGGGTGAAGGCTCTCGCTCCAAGCAGCATTCCTACGCGCTTCCACGTCTTTATGCACATGAAATCGAAGTGATTGGCGACTAGTCCCACTACTACTGATTTGACAACCATCGTATACAGCCTCAACTGACTGCAGTTAAATTAAGCAGTTTTCAAGTTGTGTGAACAGTGATAACCTGAACAAATGGTCAGCTTTTTATAGCTCGACAGAAAGTGGTGAATCAGCGATATTAAGGGTAAACTAGCCGATTATGTTGACATAAATATAATCTGGCCGGTCCTGGCACCCCACTCCCCATCTGGGCAGTAGCCGAAAAACCAGCATGTTTTCAATTACTAATAAACGACAGTAACTACAATGCAACAACCTTTAATCATTGCTATTTCTGGTGCTTCAGGCTCTGGAAAGTCATTATTCACAGAAAATCTCATTAACGCGTTTTCGGAACAAGGCCGTCCGGTACAGATTTTACGCGAAGATCATTATTATCGCGCGCAAGATCATTTGGCGATGGAAGAGCGCGAAAAGAACAATTACGACCATCCCAATGCGTTTGAGCACGAGTTGCTGAAAGCGCACCTGCGCGCACTGCGCAATGGTGAACCGATTGACTACCCGAACTACTGTTTCAAAACCCACACCAGACTGCCAAAAACCAAGCGTTTACAGCCAGCACCAGTCATTATTCTTGAAGGCATTATGTTGCTGGCGCGGCCAGAATTACTGCCGTTATACGACGTAAAAATCTTTATTGATACCCCATTGGACATTTGTCTGATGCGTCGCATGATGCGAGACATTAAAGAGCGTGGCAGAAGCATTGAATCCGTCGCCAAGCAATACGAAGCAACCGTGAAGCCTATGTATCATCAGTTTATTGAGCCCAGCCGCTTCACGGCCGACGTCGTGGTAACTCAAGGCGGTAAAAACCAAATCGCTTTGGATGTCATCAAGTCTCACATCCAGCAAGCACTTCTGTAAGGGAATACACATGATCAGTTTATTGGGCGTCGCCCTGTTGTTAGCCATTGCTTTTGCGTTCTCCAGCAACCGCCGCTCGATAAATTGGCGCACTGTTGGCGGTGCTTTTGCCATTCAAGCCATTATTGGTGCGTTTATTCTGTATTTTGAGCCAGGCATTCAACTGTTGCTTAAAACAACCGTGTTTGTTCAAAACATCATTGATTACAGTCAGGACGGCATTAACTTCGTATTTGGTCCGATTGGCGACAAATCACTGGGCTTCATTTTTGCGTTTAACGTGTTGCCCGTCATTATCTTCTTCTCTTCGTTAATTGCCGTGCTCTATCACCTGAAAATCATGAGCTGGATCATCCGAATTATTGGTGGTGCACTGCAAAAAGCCCTGAATACCAGCCGCCCTGAGTCCATGTCAGCCGCGGCAAACATCTTCGTTGGTCAAACCGAAGCGCCGTTAGTCGTTCGTCCTTTCATACCAACAATGACCCGTTCTGAGCTGTTCGCTATTATGGTGGGTGGCCTTGCTTCAATTGCAGGCTCGGTAATGGCCGGATACGCCGGCATGGGCGTAGAATTGAAGTACCTGCTGGCCGCGAGTTTTATGGCGGCCCCGGGCGGATTGCTGATGGCCAAAATCATGCAACCCGAAACGGAAACCCCGAATAATGAATTAACCGAATCCCAGGAACAGGAAAACCACTACGCCAACGTGTTTGATGCTGCTGCAAGCGGCGCTGCGTCGGGGTTGCAACTGGCATTAAATGTAGGCGCTATGCTGCTGGCCTTTGTTGCCTTAATCGCCATGCTGAACGGTGTTATTGGTTGGGCAGGGGAATTATTTGGTATCGAGTCACTTACCATTCAACAAATTCTCGGCTTTATTCTGCAGCCTCTGGCCTGGGCACTTGGCGTGCCGTGGGCTGAAGCACAGGCAGCAGGTAGCTTTATCGGTCAGAAACTGGTCGTAAACGAATTTATTGCATACCTGGACTTTATTGACGCCAAAGAAGCCCTGTCGCCACTGAGCCAGGCCATTATTACCTTTGCTCTGTGTGGATTTGCAAATTTATCGTCTATCGCCATATTAATGGGCGGTATTGGTGCTATGGCCCCAACTCGACGTAAAGAAATTGCGCAACTCGGTCTGAAAGCGGTTCTGGCTGCAACCTTATCTAACCTGATGAGTGCAGCACTGGCTGGTTTTTACTTGTCGTTGTAAAAACCCTCAGACTTGATTTGTGTCAACAGGAGGGCATTGCCGCCCTCCCCGGCCGTTTTATAATGCGGCTGTAAAAAATAACGATAGGAAGACAGAATGAATTTAGTCGCCGTTGATTACCAGGCAGATAACGCTGCGGAGTTATTTGCCAAATCATTACACGAGACCGGATTTGGTGTACTTAAAAACCACCCCATCGAGCAACATGTTGTTACCGATATTTATAAAACCTGGCAGACGTTTTTTGATAGCGAAGCTAAGTTTGAGTACGAATACAACAAAGGCACGCAGGATGGTTATTTCCCACAATCTGTGTCTGAAGTTGCCAAAGGCTTCACTAAGAAAGATATTAAAGAATACTTTCACTATTATCCCTGGGGTATATGCCCGCCGGATCTAAAAGCTCAGCTTGCGGATTACTACGAAAAAGCCACTAATTTGGCCTCTGAATTACTGAGCTGGGTAGAAGCGCACGCGCCTGATGACGTAAAGGCTAACTTTAGCCAGCCGTTGCCAAATATGATCAAAGACAGTGGTCAGACGCTGTTACGCGTACTGCACTACCCGCCTCTGAAAGGCGAAGAAGAGCCGGATGCCATCCGCGCTGCTGCACATGGCGATATTAATTTGCTAACAGTATTACCAGCAGCTAACGAACCCGGTTTGCAAGTTCAGCGTAAGGACGGTTCCTGGATGGACGTACCTTGTGATTTCGGTACGCTGATCGTGAACATTGGTGACATGTTGCAAGAAGCCAGCGGCGGATATTATCCATCGACGATCCACCGCGTGATCAACCCTGAAGGTGCCGATATGACACGTTCACGGATTTCGCTTCCACTGTTCCTTCACCCACGCCCGGACGTGGTGCTGTCGGAGCGATATACTGCAGAATCTTACTTGCAGGAACGTCTGCGTGAGCTAGGCGTAATCTAAACTGCCTTATATCTGCAGGCTAATCAGTATGATTGGCCTGCAGTTCTTTACCACATAACCCATCCAGCCCCTTCAGAAATCGCCAGGACGCATCAACAACCCGGCCGTAAAATCCTTCGTTAATTCTGGACGCCGTATCTCTGGGCGTGTGATAGTAATTGTGCCTGCCGACACCAAGAAACAAAAATGGTATGCCCCGCTCAGCAAACACGGCATGATCACTGACTTTGGTGCGATCACCTTTAACAGGGTAACGACCAACGCGGTAGCCCGCATCAGTGTTGATCATGGGTAAAGAGGTATCCGTTTCAATCTGGCTTGTGAGGTCTTCGAATGCCGGATGGCTTTTCACTCCACTCACCAACAGGTCATGACGCCCTCCAGGCTGTGACAACATATCTAAGTTCAGATTACCGAACAGGCGGTAGCTCTCAAGCACGCCTGTATTGGCAAAGGCCTTTGCCCCCAGCAGCCCATGTTCTTCAGCATCTGTTGCTAAAAACATCACGTTGCATTGCATGCTATTCTTTGTTGTTCGCAACGCCAGTTCCAACATGGCAGATACGCCACTTGCGTTATCGTCTGCACCGTTGAAAATTCGGCGACCTTTCCTACCCAGATGGTCATAGTGGGCAGTAACCAATATATATGGCGCGTCAGCATGTGAGTAAGCGCTAACAACATTTATTCCATGAACCAGATTTTTCCGTCTGCCCGGCTCTGAAAAAGTCTGCCTGAAGCTCTCCAGCCCCTTCAGAGGCGTTAGCGTCAACTGGGCAAAGCGCTGCTCAATATAAGCGCGTGCCCGTTCGGCACCTACGGTACCCGTGCGGCGCCCCTCTAAATCATCGGACGCCAAATAATGCACATCCGTAATCCATTGCTCGGATTCAATGGCATAGCAGTTCAGCGTAAACAGTAGAGTTAATAACAACGTACTACACAGCCGCATAGCGTTTAGTAGTCATCCTGAAGTGTGGTTATTCCCGACAAAACAGCGAGCTTGGCAGTGTAGCGTTCACGGTCAACATCTTGCCTTGCGTGGTTTTTTGCTCGCTGCAGATACTGTTCAGCATCTTCGAGCAAACCTCGCATGTAAGCCGTTTTACTCAGCGCAGACAAAACAAGGTGATTTTGCCTGTCTAAACGATACGCTCTGCGATAATGCGTATGGGCCTCGTTAATTTTCCCTCTGTCGTAGGCCTCATCGCCCAGAATCAAGTGATAGTAAGGATTACTCTCCCGTTGCCTCCTCACCTCATCTTCTAAAGCAGCCGCATGCACAAACTTGCCTTGATACCGATACAGCACAGCCAGGTTTTCTTTTGCCGTTAAATCATCAGGGACGTTGTGAATCGCACGTAAATAGGACTCTTCGGCCGCGTCATACTTGTTATTCATGCGATACAACACGCCAAGATTTACCCACGCTTGATCTAACAGAGGCTGCACTTCCAGGGACTTTGCAAGGTAAGCAAACCCAACTTCATGCGCCCCCTCAATAATCGCCATAGCCGCTTTGTTGTTGTAGTACATAGCGATAACATCATTGAGCTGAATGATCTTGCTATCGAATTTTTGCGACACCATGCGGCGGTCGAAATCGACGACCCTGCTATTGATAGTTTTCCCCATGTGAACATCGGTGATGGTGACATTAATATGGCCATTGAGAATGCTATAGCCTTGTTTTCTCGACCAGTATTCGGGAATTTCAACTACATTAAGCGATGCTGAAAAACCCGCTTCCTTTGCCAACGCATAGGCCATCAGGGTTAATGATAAGCAATTGGCACGACGTAAAAAGAAGGTGTCGGACACCGAATAATTTGCATCAGTAAAATAATCGATGCCCTGCTGACCGTGCTGGAAAATGGCTTCAATGAAATTATCTAACCGATCGCGAGGATCGTTTGACCACTCTGCTTTAACAGATTGAATGAAGGCGTGCGCCTCATCTGAGACATGCATGATGTCTTCCGGCGATTCCACCGATATCAAACGGGCTCCAGGAAACTTATTCCAGTAAACAGGGAAGTCCTGATTGGCAGTAACTGCAGACCTGGAAGCACACCCGGATACCATTACACAAATGCATACAAATACTAGTCGTAGAATTGGGCTCATACGCGTCTCACCTAGCTGTAACACGTCTTATAAAATTAGCACAATTTACATAAAATTAACACTTTGAGAACAATTTACTCCGTTGCTTTTCGATCGGAATCTCTTATGCTTGTATTGATTACAAAACAATCAAACACCTACGACGAGCGGCAAAAGGAACAGGCAACATGAAACGGGTTGTGTTTAATCAAAAGGGCGGGGTTGGGAAGTCTACCATCAGCACAAATCTTGCCGCGGAAAGCGCCCGTCGAGGCCTTAAAACGCTGCTAGTTGACCTGGATGCGCAGGGAAACTCAACGCATTATGCAGGCGTGGATATTTCCGACGACACCCTAACCGTTGCGGATATGTTCAAACAAATTGTGGGCTGGTTCAGTAAGCCCCAGCCAGCTACCGCATTTGTGCAGCCAACTGCGTTTGACAATTTATTTGTTTTGCCCGCCGATCCGGCTCTGGCAACCATAGAACGCGAGCTGGAATCACGATATAAAATGTTCAAGTTGCGCGAAACCCTCGATGCGTTAAGTAAGGACTTTGACCGCATTTATATTGATACGCCCCCTAACTTTAATTTTTATTCCAAAGCGGCCCTGATTGCAGCAGATGCCTTTCTGGTTCCTTTCGACTGTGACCATTTCTCAGCCCAGGCTATCGAGCGGTTATTGGACAATGTGATGGAGATAAAAGACGATCACAATCAGGCCTTAGATTTTGCCGGCGTGGTCATTAACCAGTACAACCCTCAGGCAAAACTGCCTTCAGCACTCATAGGCGAGTTGGAAGAAAAAGGCCTGCCGCTCTTTGACACCCGCCTTAGCAGCTCGGTGAAAGTAAAAGAGTCACATTCGGCGCGCATGCCGCTGCCGTTTTTTATGCCCAGCCATAAAGTCACTAAGCAATTAATGGCACTTTACGAAGAGGTTGAAGGCGAGTAGCGCTTATTGGTGAGCGTTGCCTGTTCTTCCCTTGGTCGCGCTTACCCAGACAGGTTTGTTCGAGCGTCTTACAACACATCCCACACCAGGGTTACACCGAGTCCGATAAAAATGAGCCCTACCAGCTGCTCCTGTCTGACCGCTATGGCCGGACTCTTTGCCATCCAAAGCCCTAATTGATGTGACAGTTGCACTACCAGCAAGTCACAACACAAAGCGATGGCGCTAAACATAAGACCAAGAACCAGCAAGTCGTTTACCAGCACATCCCCTGAGGCTTGTGTAAACTGCGGCAAGAAAGCAATAAAGAAAAGGGCTGTCTTGGGGTTACTTAGCTCCACCAGCAAACTGCGCTTTACTATTGCGCCGGTTGAAGCATGCACGGGCTTGCGTAAATGCGGCGCTTTGGCGTAACGCAGTGCGCTCACCCCAAGAAAAATCAAATATGCAGCCCCCAATACCTTGATCAATGTGAACAATACCGGCACATAAAATATTAATGCCGCCAATCCAAATGCGGTGCCTATCGCATAGCTGGAAGACCCAACAGCCATGCCTAGCGCCGCGGCAGTGCCGCCGGGTTTACCGGAGCCCAGCGTGCATGCCATGATGTACAAATTAGACGGTCCGGGCGACAGACTAATCATGAGTGTCGCAACAAAGAAGGTAAGAAAAGTGTCGTAAGTTAAGGTAATCACAGTGCCGCTTTGAGAAAAAATTAGAATGTTGGTTAAGGTTTCCGGATGACAAGTTTAGATTTATCGTTACGCGATAGTGTATAGTTTTCACGTGTTTTTGTCTCAAACTATACCTGCCTGGTTCTCACGTCATTGTAAAGCGTGAAGCAAAGGCGCAGGCTTTTTTATCAGGACTGTTTCATGTTTACTCTGTACCAATACCTTCATTGCCCTTACTGTGTTCGCGCTGACATGGTTGCCAATTACTCCGGACTCCCTCACAAGAAGGTGTTGCTGCTCAATGATGACGAAAAAACCTGTGTGGATTTAGTGGGTGTAAAGATGGTGCCTATTCTTCAGACGGAAGACGGGCACGCAATGGGCGAAAGTCTGGATATCGTCGCAAAAATACTCTCAATGGCCCCTCCAGAAAAGCAACTTCTGCCCAAAACGACGGCCGACCAGATCACCGGTTTCATCAGTCAGTTCAGTAGTGCGATCAATCATTTGTTATTCCCGAGAAATGTAATGATTACTCAACCCGAATTTGAGACAGAAGGTGCCCGGGCATATTTTCAGAAAAAGAAAGAAAAGATGCTGGGCGTTTCATTTGACGACGCGTTTACTAGTTCTGATACGTATCTTAAAGACGTAAATACCATGCTGGCAGACATGCCACAGCTACCACTGCCCTCAGCGCGAAATAATCAGCTAGGCTGGGACGACATCTATATCTTCCCGACTATCAGAAACCTTACCATGGTGAAGGGTCTGGTATGGCCGGCCCCTGTAAAACTATATGTGTCGGAAGTTGCCGCACTTTGCAACATTCATCTTTATGATGGACAAGCGGTTTAGCTCGCGAATTCAACTCCGAAGTGCACCATTGTTCTAGACTGGCGGTAGGGCTCATTACACCCTTTGACGCGTTTTTTACGCCTACCGCCTGAAAGTACTAAATTAACCATGCATTACGGCTCAGATTGTTCGCCCGACATAGTCCGTAGCCGTTCTCGCTCATACTCTTCGTAACTCGTTTCATAGCGCTTCATACAGGCTTCCTGCTGTTGAGGTAATTCTTGCTGGCAGGCATGCTGTCGATTTTGCATTACGCCCTGGTAAAGTTGCTTATTCGAACACCCAATTAAACCCAAACCCATTAAAAGTACTGCGATTTTTTGTCGCTTCATGGCACTTATCCCTTGTTAACGCTGCAAATTAGCGAAAGTTGTTACATTGACTATACTTCATTTCGTAATACTTACAACGCGTAGGCAGCGGTTCGACCTATACACTAAACGGAGAGATTATGTTCTGGTTGAAGCGACTGACTATTATACAAATGACCCTGCTTGCCACCGGTTTACTTGGGGTATTCTGTGTCACCCTTACCGCATTTGTATTACTCGACGATATTCAAAAGCTGCGTCACACTAATATTGAACGACGACTGGTAACCCTGGTAGATGCCGTTGAAAAAATTGCCCACCAACACGCTGTAGAGCGCGGATTAACAGCGGGTTTTCTGGGCGCTAAAACCGAAGCCGCAAAAGCCAAAGTAGATAAACAGCGTGAAGCCGCCGATTTGGCCGTCACAACCATACAACGTCTTGCCAATGATGAATGGCCTGATGAACTTGATGTAAAGCGCAAGCTCAACGGTCTGTTTAAGCTACTTCAGGAAAAAGCCGCGATTAGAAATGAAGTGGATGCCCTTAACGGCAAACGTGCCTTTGCATACTATAGCTATGTGAATAAGGTGGCCCTGGATACCGCCAATCTGCTGTTGCTGGGCATATCAAATCGAGACGTATCCGGCACCATTTCTCACGCGTTAACGCTCGCCTGGTTAAAAGAGCGTCTTGGTCAACTCAGAGGAAAAGTGAATGGTGTATTAGCCCGCCAGTCTGTAAATAGCCAAACGTTGCTTGAGCTGGATATGTATTTTGACGGCATTACTCACTTAAGTAACACCTTAGAAGATGCGCTTAATGACAACGCTCTTTCAGAGTTCAGGCAAATCAATCAGTCTGCTGGTATGCAGTCAATCCGCAGCGTTTACGAGGCGTTACAAACTGGTAGCCCTGATTTCACGCAGCTCCCGACGTCATCTGAATGGTTTGCCACGGCTACGTCTCAAATAGGAAAAGTAAAAAGCCAGCTTGATAACAACTGGCAAACTGCCCAGCAACAATCTGAAGAGAAGGCCGCAGCAACCGAACTTCATTTAACTACGATAGCTGTCATTGCGTTAGTAGCGCTGATTTGTGCTGCGATTGTGATAACAACGCTGCTGCACACTTTGCGCTCGCAACTGGTGCGTCTTACCCGCAGTTTGAACAGTGTTGCCCGGGAGGGCGATCTGACCATCGACGTGTCGCTGCCTTCAGCAAACGAACTTGGCAGTATCGCTGGCGCCATGAATCATACACTTCAGGCCATACGCGACCTGATTACGGGTTTAGCACAATCGGTTCAAGCCAGTACCCGACTGGGTGACCAGGTAAATCGCTCAGTGACAACCATTAATGAAGAGTCTGAAGTGACCCAACAGCGCGCCGTAAATATTGCTGCCGCAATAGAACAAATGACTGAAACAAGTAAAGAAATCGCACGGTCGGCTATTGATACACTGGAAGCCAGCAGAAACCTCGACTCGCTGGCAGATGAAGCCATGCATGCGAATCAGTCTATTCAAAGCTCCATCTCCTCACTCACTGAGCAAATGGCAGTCATGGAGTCGGAAGCTAAAAACATGGGTGAGCAACTGACTGAAATCAGCAGTATTCTCGACACCATTAATTCTCTATCAGATCAAACTAACCTGCTAGCGTTAAATGCCGCTATAGAGGCAGCGCGAGCCGGAGAGCACGGCAGAGGGTTCGCGGTTGTAGCAGACGAAGTCAGACAGCTGGCCAATGCCAGCCGCAATTCATCAGATAAAATATCCTCGCTACTCGATTCTCTGCAACAAGTCAGCCTGAATGTAATCCGCGGCATTACCAAAAGCGCTGATGGCGCTAGAGCTTCTTTAGAATTAACCAATCAGGGCGAAGTAACGGCCGAGAAAGTGAAAGCCAGTGCCAGCCAGTTAGAAAACCAGGCCAATTCCATGTCAGCCGCCGCTGAGGAACAATCCATGACGTCAGAGCAAATAGCGTCAGATGTAGTGAGCGTTCAGGAAGCCGCTACAGAAGAAGTAAAAGTAGCGGAAGATTTACAAAGGGTGACGTTGGACTTGCAAGCGAACAACGCCGTGCTGGCGAAAACCATGGAGAACTTTCGTTACCAGTAAGCCCAACTCAACAGGCTTAGCAGTCGTCAGTTACAACGGTAATTGTACAGTCGGGTGTACCAAAGGAATCATAAATAACATAACAACCTTGATTCGTTGGTACGCCAGAGGATGGGACCGTGTAACCAATTAAGGTGTACTGATTGTCAACGCGTGTAGAAATATCGCCATTTAAGCCGTTTTGCATGAAGTCCAGCATTTCCATTTGGCCGCCGAGTTCAGCCTGACTTTCCGGGCACAAATTGCGAAAGTCAACTTCCGATGTTCCAAAACCAAAGTCAACCACATATGCGGTTTGGCCACCATTGGGATTGGTCGATACCGGCCGCAAGCCTGTCACTCTGGCCTTCGCCTGAGCAAGCGATACCGTCGATTTCATCTGACTGGCAATAGCATTTATTGACGCAACTCGCGCATCACTGCCAAAATCTAAAAACCGCGGCGCAGCCACAACAGCCAGGATACCGAGGATAACAATCACTATAATAAGCTCGATTAATGTAAAACCTTGTTGAACCGCACGTTGATGCATATCTGCTACCTACTTAGAAAACTTGAACATTGCTCACTAACTATTACACAGTTTTTATCCTATCACGAATAAACACTGCGCTAACGGCCGAATTATTAACAATAAGTTTATAACTTTACGCGCCAGAAGGTATAGAGGGACATTTTTTTCGGCTCATTTTCCAAAATACCCACAGAAGTGAAACTATTGTATCGGTAGGAGCTGAATATTCTCATCACTAGGAAATGGAGATATTCACTGTAGGGGTGAAGACGCGCGTTTTATGCGAAGCTCCGCTTCGCGCGCGACTGAACGACGAAAATCTGTGATTTTCGGCTGGAATAGTCAGCCGTGTCAGCAATTCCGCTGACTGAAACATTAAAAAGGGATTATTTAAAACTTAGAAAGGAATGGTGCCTAGGGGCGGGTGAAGACGCGCGTTTTATGCGAAGCTCCGCTTCGCGCGCGGCTGAACGACGAAAATCTGTGATTTTCGGCTGGAATAGTCCGCCGTGTCAGAAATTCTGCCGACTGAAACATTAAAAAGGGATTTTTTAAAACTTAGAAAGGAATGGTGCCCAGGGGCGGACTTGAACCGCCACGCCCTTGCGAGCACTAGCACCTGAAGCTAGCGTGTCTACCAATTTCACCAC
>NZ_CFIDRX010000021.1:0-34908 GCF_984433645.1 Marisediminitalea sp. | reverse complement strand
GGAGCAGAAGAAAGCAGTAGATTAATTGCATCTTGTAGAGGTAACCAGGGATTCGCAGCCATGAGAATGTCTTACAATTCAATGAGGCGCGCAGTATAACACCAATGTTCAGGCTGTGGGGAACAGAATAGCGGCAAACAAGAAGACCGACAGCTCTTTGTTTGCCGCTGCAAGTATTAACTGTTGGCTTTGCGGTATTCTTCGTAATCCATGTTGCTTAACCACACGGTCTGGTAAGGTTTGAGCTGCATAAAGCCGAGCACATCTTCAACCTGTTCACGACTGATAAGATCAATCCAGTTGTCGGTACCAATTAGATTAATATCTGACAACAGAATTGACTGTTCCTCATCGGTAACGTTACTGATACAGAAAATGCTCTGTCTGCGATTCAGACTTTGACGCCAGTAACCAAACAGTTTGTTACCTAACTGCAACGTAAACTGCGTAGCATTCGGGTGGAACGCTTCCTGGGCTTTACGAATGCGAATCAACTGCGACAAACGGGTTAGCACCTTGTGGTGCTGAGAGTAGGGCGAGTCGAGCAATGTCTCAAGTTCGCTGTATTCCCAGCGCTTGCGGTTTATTGAACGATTTTGTCCAGTATTCGCGACTTTTTCGTAATCGTTTGACGTGCCCAGCAGGCTGTGAATATACAGGCCTGGAATACCTTCCATACCCAGCATAATGGCATGCGCGCACAAGAAGCGGTCGATCTGATACTTGTCGGGGCCTTTTACTGTGCCTTGCATGGCATCAAACAAGGTTATGTTGATCTCATAAGGCTTCTGCTGACCATTTTCAGAAGAACGCCACGAAATACGCCCGCCAAAATTTTGCATAGCCTGCACTAACGTACCCAGTTCATCATCACTCAGTAACCCTTCTGCCGGTCGTAACCCAATGCCATCGTGTGAGGCAATAAAGTTAAAATACGTCGTGCCGTTTTGCGCCGGTGGCATGCTCATCATCCAGTTTTTCAGATAAGTACAATCGCCGCTCACCATGGTGTTAACTAACAGAGGCGGAAGCGAGAAGTTATATATCGCATGTGCTTCGTTGGCATTACCAAAATAGGTGAGGTTCTCACGGTTAGGGATGTTAGTTTCAGTAATAATAATAATACTGGGGTCAACGTGCTCAATGAGCGTGCGCATCAGACGAATCACTTCGTGGGTCTGCGGCAGGTTGATGCATTTAGTGCCGATAATTTTCCATAGGAAAGCCACGGCATCTAAACGAAACAGCTTGGCACCATTGTCGATGTAATGTTTGATGATTTGGATAAAGGTCAACAATACCTTGGGGTTTCTGAAGTCAAAATCCACCTGATCATGACTGAACGTACACCAGACATGTTGCGTACCGTTGGCGGTTTCGGTTTCTCGCAACAGGGGGCTGGTGCGCGGTCGGGTCACTTCAGACAGATCATCAGACGGGTCTGCGGTCATGAAAAAATCACTCCCGGGACCCTCGCCCTTAATAAAGTTGTCGAACCAAACACTGCGTGACGAGCAGTGGTTGATCACCAAATCAAACATCAAACCGTAATCGGCGGCGATACGGTGTATGTCAGACCAGGTGCCAAGCCCTTCGTTAACACTGGAATAGTTAATTACCGAAAAGCCGTCGTCCGAGCTAAACGGGTAAAACGGTAAGATATGCACCTTGTTGATGGTACTTTTACAGTAGGTATGTAAAAAACGATACAAGGTAAACAACGGCGATTCGTGCTGATTCATCACACTGTCGCCATAAGTGATCATTACGATATCCTGTTCATCCCAGTAATTCTGGTGGGGCGCAGGGATCTGAATGTCTTCTTCGTTATTTAAACCAATGGTGTTCATGAGCTGAGTAGCCAGCTCACCCATTGGGATATCTGTCACCACATCCGCATAAATAAACTGCAGGTGGTGACTGATTTTTTCGTGTAAGTAATCCCAGTGTTTCGTCATTGGCTACCCTCTGAACTCTTCAGTATCTGCTTCAACGGCCTCCAGTAAACGATCCAGAATATCCGGTACCGCACTGGTTACCCGGTTCCAGCTTGGAATAAACGGGGTTTCCATGGGGTTTTCCAGGAAGTGTTGGCCGGCTTTCATGATATTGCTGGCAAACATTTCTACGGCTTTCTCTTCGCTGTGGATATCCAGCGTTAAGCCGTTCATTACCGCATCGTTGTGATAGGTCTCAATAAAGTCCAGCGCGATTCGGAAATACGTGGCTTTAATAGAACGGAACATCTCGTTGCTAAACGAAAAGCCCTGTGTGGCCAGTTTTCTGAATACCGCTTTAGTGATGTCGATAGACATCTTAGACAACCCGCCTTGTTCGTTGTTGAGCGACAGGTCCTGGTGTTTGTGATCGTAGGCATCGGCGATATCAGCCTGACACAAGCGGTTGTGAGAATAGTTGCGATGCATTTCAGACAATACGCCGATTTCCAGGCCCCAGTCACTGGGGATGCGAATGTCATTCAACACGTCACGGCGGAACGAAAATTCACCGGCAAGTGGATAGCGGAAGCTGTCCATAAACTCAATGTATTCGTTATCACCCAGTGTGCGTTTTAATGCGCGTAGCAGTGGGGTAACTAACAGGCGCGATACACGGCCGTTGATTTTGCCATCGGCAACACGTGCGTAGTAACCTTTACAGAACTCATAGTTAAACTGAGGGTTAGCGACCGGGTAAATAAGGCGAGCCAACAGGTCGCGCTTGTAAGTCACAATGTCGCAGTCGTGCAAGGCAACCGATTCAGCTTTATTCGACGCCAGAATATACCCCATGCAGTACCAAACGTTTCGGCCTTTACCGAGCTCTTTTGGCGCAAGATCAAGGGCCTGCAACTCTTCGTCGATGGCTTTTAAGCGCGGGCCGTCGTTCCATAAAATACGGTGATGTTGTGGCAGGCGTTTAAAAAAGCCCTGTGCGTGACGGTACTGATCGGCATCTGCGCGATCCAGACCGATTACAATTTCCGACAAATAAGGTACATCTACCAGTTCGTCGACGATATGGGATAGCGCTGGCCCTTCCAGTTCTGAAAACAGTGAAGGCAGAATCAGTGCCATCGGACGCTTTTGCGAGAATCGCAGCAACTCTGCTTCAAGCGCTTCTGTTGAGCGGCTTGCCAGGTTGTGTAACGTGGTAACTACACCGTTTTGATAAAAATCGGCCATGTGTCCTCCTAATCTTTCAATGAAAGCAATTGTGTGAGCATTTCTGTCCAGCCTTCAGGGCCGAGTAAGGTGCTGGTATAAACATTATCTTTTTTATTGAGGGCAGGAGGCTGATGGGTGGGAGAGGCAATGCGTACTGCAATATCCGCCGCTTCCATCATCGCAATGTCGTTTTTGCCGTCGCCCAGTGCCAATGACGTGACATCGGTTGCGGTTTGACGACGATATTCCTCCATAAACCAGCGCAGGGCTTTACCTTTGGTACACTCACCAGAAATGTGAATAAATCTGCCACCTTCAAGCGGTGTGGCACCGCGTTCTTTCACGGCTTGTAAAAACGCTTGTTTCCTGTCTTCTGTGCCAAGCCAAAGCACGGGTTCGCCATATTGACGTTTCGCAGCCAGTTGCGCGTCTTCTTCGCTCAAACCAGTTGCGTCCATAATTTCCTGAACCGACATTTCGCTGAAATGTGTGAATTCTGCTGCAAAATCGGCTTTTACTAACTCAAGTAGTTTCAGCCAGTAACCTTTGGACGATATAAACGACTTACACCAAAAGCCGTCCTGCCAGGTAGTACCCGCAGGCTTTTGCTCAAAAAAGCCGTGGGGAATAAATGCAGCGGCACCATTTTCAATAATAAACGGGCCTTTCAGACCTATTTTTTCGCGCAGCTCAACCATTTCCAGAAACGTTTTACTGGTGTTCGGGATCACGGGCGTGCCCTGCGTTTTTAACTTATCCAACGTGGGGACGGCGGCGGCAAAACTGTATGTATGGTGATCGAGCAATGTGCCGTCCATGTCGGTAAAAATCACAGTGTCTGACTGTTTCATTCAACTACCTTTTCTCTTTTTTGTTCTACTTGTTGTATTTGGCGCTGTGCATCCAGGTGAAACACATAATCACACTTTGCCGGCAAAGTGGCTAATCCATGTTCAGTTAAGCGCTGATAATGCTGTATAAAACGCGCTATCTGTTGGTCTGACATAATACCGGGATGGTCGCTGCCAACACGGGCGGCTAATTTGTGCTCTTGCTCTGTACGCCATTGATACACCTGATCGAACGACGGCGCTTTTAACATAACCCAGCTTTGCATTCGGGCATACAGTGGTACGTAGTGATTAGCGAGCTGACGATTAACAAAACGGCGCCAGATGCCCAATGAATCTTCTTCTTTCTCTAGGGTGTTCACTGGCACCGAAAGCGCCGCCTCGGCTTGTGGCATAACACCCCAGCACCATCCTTCCATCAATACAATGTCAACCGGGGTATTCACCACAGGCCATTCTGTAACGGGAAAAGGATTATCAATTGCTTTGTTGAATCGAGGGATGGAGGCCGTGCCGTAAAGACCAAGCTGTTCGTACGTTTTTAAAGCCAGCCTTGTGTCGTGGGTACCAGGCACGCCGCGGGTAGCCAGCAATGGGTGAACTTTTACCGCCAACGCATTGCGGCTGGACTGGTCCAGATAGAAATCATCCATCGACAGAGACACGACTTTCAGGTTTTTATGCTGTGAAAGGTAATACACTAAGAAGTCACACAGCGTTGATTTTCCAGACCCCTGGCAGCCGTTGATGCCAACGAAATAGGGACTCTTTGCACCAATTTGGTGCTCTGCTAAATCCTCAGCTAATGGAATGAACCATTTTTGTGCGATGTCTTTGTAGCTTTCCGGGAGCTGATGTTCTTCAAGAAATAAAGAAATATCCATGGCGCTGCCTTATTTTATGAGCTGATAGCACAGTTTCTAAGGTGATTAGTTAATGATGCCTACAACATCTGTGCCAAAGTTAGATAAAACCCGATCGTACAGCGATGAATAATGAGCCAAATGCCAGTGTTGCACAAAAATTGGTCGTTTGCAGTGGTTGGTGAAGAAATATTTGTCGAATTGCTTGTCGCGCCACAGAATAAAAGCCACATCGACAAGTGTGGGCTGTGTAAAATTTACAACAAAGCGGCCAGTTTTTGTTGGCACAGGCCGCTTTAAGGATTTACTTCTTTGTTGCTGTGATCACGGCGCGAGTAGGGGCAGGATAACCTTCGATAGTTTTGCTGTGATCATTGGGGTCGAGAAAGTCGACCAGAGAGTGGTTTGTCATCCAGGGTGTGGCACGCTGCTCTTCAATAGACGTAACACTGACATCGACGGTTTTACAGTCGACGAATCCAAGGCGCGTCAACCATACTTTTAACGCCTCGCAACTCGGCAGGAACCACACGTTACGCATTTGCGCATAACGTTCTCCGGCCATCAGTACCGTGTTCTCATCACCGTCGACAACCAGGGTTTCCAATACTAATTGCCCGCCTGGCTTGAGCTGGTCCTTCAATTGTTGCAGAAACAACATGGGATCTTTGCGGTGATATAGTACACCCATGGAAAACACTGTATCAAACGCCTTTAGCGGCTGCATTTGTTCAATACCCAGAGGTAACAAGTGTACTGGCGCGTCGCCAATGAAGTGTTTAGTCGCCAGAAACTGAATAAGGAACAGCTGTGTGGGGTCAATGCCGTAAACATTAGCTGCGCCTTCTCCGCGCATACGCCACAGGTGATAACCACTTCCACAGCCAACATCCAGCACCTGTTTCCCTGCCAGCGGCGCAATATGGGGCTTTACCCGATCCCACTTCCAGTCAGAACGCCATTCGGTGTCGATATGAATGCCATGGATATGGAACGGGCCTTTTCGCCAGGGCATAAATTGCTTCAGTAAACCTTCAATGTGTTTCTGTTGATATTCAGACACCGGGGCATTGTTGTTTACTGTGACGCTGTTTAACAGGTCAATATTATCAGCCTCTATGGCAGGTAACTTATCAACCAGCTTTTGCCACTTCTTGAACTCACCGTGCAACGCGCTGCGATACCAGTCGTCCATTTGTTGGGGCAGGGTATTTAGCCAGTGGGCCAGCGGACCTTGCAGTAAATCCTGATAAGCCGCGGAAAACAAAGCGTGTGCACTCATTGATTTACCTTACTTAATTGCCACTAGAGACATAAAATTGTAGCACTTGTACCACATCACCACGTCGGAAAAGCCGATTTCGCGTAAACGGTTTTCATGGGTAGAAAAACTATCAATCAGCATAACGTTTTCAAGCGCCGCACGCTTTTGACTTATTTCCAGTTCACTGTAGCCGTTTTTGCGTTTAAAGTTGAGGTGCAGGTTATTAATCAGGTCGTTACCTGAATCCTGTTCATGTTTCACCTTTTCAGACAGCACAAAAATACCACCGGGGTTCAGACCATCATAAATGGTTTTTAACAGGGCTTTTCGTTCATCGGGTGCGATAAACTGCAGTGTGAAATTCATAATCACCATAGATGCATTTTGAATCTCAACAGACTGGGCATAACCTTCCGACACCGCTATCTGGTTTGGAAGATTAAAGGCGTCTACGACGCGCTGGCAGCGTTTTACCATGGCCTCCGAGCTGTCTATAGCATAAATCTGGCACTGGTCTGGCGGACAGCGTCGCGCAACCGACAGTGATGCGGCCCCCAGTGAGCAGCCAAGGTCAAACACATTGGATTGAAGGGTTACGTAAGCCTGCCCAAGTTCACCAATGGTATCAATGATGGTTTGATAACCGGGCACTGACCGGTTGATCATATCAGGAAATACCTCAGCTACCGCGTCATCAAAACAAAAATCGCTAACGTGCTCACGGGGCGTAGCAAAAATATTGTCTTTATTGGCCACTTTTTCTCCAATGCTCGAATTACGGCCGGCAATTTTACTCTGCCACCGCAGAAAACCAAGCAAAAAACGAAAAAAATCACCAAGAATCCAATTCTTTACTTCATTATGTTAATCTTTAGTATTACCCTATGCTAAATATGCAGTAGAAAGCGATTTGAGGCCTTTATAGATGCGATTTGTTATTGCTGATGACCACCCGTTATTTCGGGAAGCACTGTCCGCGGCACTCACCCCTTTGTTCGATGGGTTAGAGGTATTGGAAGCTGAGACAACCGAGGCGCTGTTCGATATTTTACAGCGCAATGATAACGTTGACTTATTGCTGTTGGATTTGTCTATGCCAGGATCTAACTGGTTCGACACACTGGCCAATGCGAAAGAAAAGCTCCCGGAATTACCGATTGTGATGGTATCTGCTAACGATGACATTGATGTGATTTCTCAATCAATGGCCTTAGGGGCGTCGGGTTATGTGCCAAAATCAACCCCAACGCGCACTATTGCTGAAGCAATTGATATCGTGCTTGGTGGAGAGCAATGGTTACCAGCAGACATTGCGGAAAAACTCACAGACCACAGCAGTAATATGAACGATATGCTGGAGCGGTTTAAGGAACTGACGCCAAAGCAGTTACTGGTGTTGCGTTATGTGCGTTCAGGTATGATGAACAAACAAATCGCTCATGAAATGAATGTTACGGAAGCAACGGTTAAGGCACATATCAGCGCTGCGTTGAAGAAACTGGATATTAACACTCGTACCCAGGCGGTACTGCTGATGGACAAACTGCAAATCAATTAATTTTCCACACGAGGTGCCGATGAACCCACGCATACCTAAAGTAGATCTTCATCGGCATCTGGATGGAAACATCCGACCGGCAACCATTTGGGAGCTGGCACAACTCCACCAACTTTCGTTACCCGCTTCTTCGGCTGAAGGCCTGATTCCGTTTTGTCAGATTCAGGATAAAACCAGTGACTTATTAGCGTTTCTTGCCAAGCTGGATTGCGGCGTTTCAGTATTAGCCAATACCGACGCTTGCCATCGCATCGCTTACGAAAATGTAGAAGATGCCCATCGGGAAGGGCTCGACTACGTTGAGTTGCGATTTTCGCCTTATTACATGGCGCAAGCGCACCAACTGCATATTGCCGATGTAGTAGAAGCCGTTGTTCAAGGCTGTAAGGACGGTGAGCGTGATTTCGGTGTCAAAGTTAACCTCATAGGTATTCTCAGCCGAACATTCGGTACCGACGCCTGCTCGCAGGAGTTAGCCGGGCTTATCGCACATAAAGCCGATATAACCGCGCTGGATTTAGCCGGCGATGAACTGGGTTTTCCCGTGCCGCTTTTTGTCGAACACTTCAAGCAGGCGAGGGATGCAGGCTGGCACATCACCGTGCACGCCGGAGAAGCTGATGGACCACAAAGCATCTGGAATGCCATAGAATTACTGGGTGCACAACGCATTGGGCATGGCGTTGCAGCCCGGCACGATGACAAACTCATGGCCTATCTGGCAGAGCATGCTATAGGTATTGAAGCCTGTCCCACTTCTAATTATCAGACCGCTACAGTAACCGATACTGCTAATCATCCTTTGAAGACGTTTTTGGATGCCGGCCTGGCTGTGACATTAAATACCGATGATCCTGGCGTGTCAGCGATTGATTTAGCGCACGAATATCGTGTAGCCGCATCTGTGATAAATTTGACGCAAAACGAGTTAGACGCTGTTCAACGAAACGCGGTAGAACAAGCGTTTTTATCTGATACCGATAAACAGCAATTATTCGAAAAAGCAGCATACCGCTAAGGTTTTTAGTTCTGCACAAACAAAAAGGAAGCCATTTGGCTTCCTTTTGCGTTTTTGGATTGAGGCTTTGCTCGTTAACGGATAGCGGCCACCAGTTCTTCGTGATCAAAGTCGTCAACGGCAATGATCTTCGCCCGGCCTTTTTCGGTCCGGCGAAGCAACTCAGCTTCTTCTTCCGTTATCAAATCCTTCTCAAGGGCGATATCGGCAAGCTTGTCGAGCTGAGTAAACTGACGCTTCTCACCCAATGCTTTGCAAACCTTGTCGAAAACAGGCTCAGAGGCCAGTACATCGTCCAGTGTTTGCTCCAGTTCTCCAGGCAGGCTGCCAGGTTCACGAGTTAGATATTGACCGTCTCCCAGGCGCGTGCGCGCTGAACCAGGTGTTTGTAGCAATTGAGCGATTTCGTGCTCAGTTACGTCACTTGGTTTTGAAACACGGTGTCCGAATGGGATCAGCTTCAACTTCAGCACTTTACCTAACCAGCTAACAGGGAAGTTATCGAGGAAGTCAATTAGCGCGGTTTCCAACTGGTAAATACAATCTTGCATAGCCCAGTGCATCAACGGTAAATCTTCGTGCTGACGACCTTCTTCGTCAAAGCGTTTCAGGGTCGCACTGGCCAGGTAAATGTAACTCAACAAATCACCCAGGCGAGCAGACAAGCGCTCGCGGCGTTTCAATGAGCCGCCCAGAATTCCCATAGACAAGTCGGTTAACAACGCCAGGTTGGCGCTGTAGCCCTGAAGCAACTGGTAGTAACGCGCCGTGCTGTCTTTAAACGGAGACTGATGGAAGTACCCATTTGTCAGCGTAAACCAAGTACTGCGAACCGCGTTCGCTACTGCAAAACCAATGTGTCCAAACACGGCTTTGTCGAAGGCCTTAAGCGCTTCGTCCTTATCGTCAATGGCTGCCGCTTTGATTTCTTCCAGTACATAGGGGTGACAACGCATCGCACCCTGACCGAATATCATCATGTTACGGGTCAGAATGTTTGCCCCTTCCACGGTAATGGAAATCGGCATGCCCTGATAGCCTCGACCCAGATAGTTATTTGGACCAAGCATGATCCCTTTACCACCGTGAACATCCATCGCATCGTTAACAACGGTGCGAGAGCGTTCGGTCAGATGATATTTACAAATCGCTGAGATAACAGATGGCTTCTCGCCCAAATCCACGCCTACGGTAGACAAGCGGGTAACGGCATCCATCATGTAGGCATTGCCACCAATACGGGCAAGCATTTCTTCTACGCCTTCCATGTGGCCAATTGGGATCTTAAACTGACGACGGATACGCGCATAAGCGCCCGTCGACATTGCGCAGGATTTCGCGCCACCTGCAGAGGTTGAGGGCAGGGTAATACAACGGCCAACCGACAGACATTCCATCAGCATACGCCAGCCTTTACCGGCCATGTCTGCGCCACCAATAATAAAGTCCAGTGGTACAAAGATATCGTTACCGCGTACCGGCCCGTTCTGGAATGGCGTGTTAAGCGGGAAGTGACGGCGACCAATGTCCAGTCCTTCAGTGTCATGGGGGATCAGCGCACAGGTAATGCCGATGTCTGTTTTATCACCCAACAACTTGTCTGGATCATAGAGTTTGAATGCCAGTCCGACTACTGTCGCAACAGGTGCCAGTGTGATGTAGCGCTTGTCGAAGGTCAGGCGCATACCCAGTACTTCTTTACCTTCCCATTCGCCCTTGCAAACAATGCCCTGATCAGGAATTGCGCCAGCATCTGAGCCGGCTTCCGGACTGGTCAGAGCGAAACAGGGAATTTCATCGCCGTTTGCTAAACGGGGTAAATAGTGGTCTTTCTGTGCTTGCGTACCATAGTGTTGAAGCAACTCACCCGGACCCAATGAATTAGGCACACCCACGGTGCTTGAAAGCACTGCGCTGGTACCAGCCAGTTTTGCTATAACTCGAGATTGTGCGTAGGCTGAAAAATCCAGGCCGCCATATTCTTTTTTGATGATCATGGCGAAGAATTTGTGTTCTTTCAGATAAGCCCATACCTCTGGCGGTAAGTCAGCGTCTTTGTGGTTTACCTGCCACTCGTCAATCATGCTGCAAACCCGATCAACCGGGCCATCGAGGAATGCTTGCTCTTCAGCCGTCAGGCGCCCTTTAGGAATGGCGTGCAAGGTATGCCAGTTTGGACGACCTGAGAAAATTTCGCCATCCCACCATACGGTACCCGCATCAATCGCTTCCTGTTCAGTCGACGACATTTCAGGCATGACTTTGCGATAGAAGGCCAGCATGGGTTTGGTGAGATAAGGAATACGCACAGACGGAACCACGAAAGGTACCGCGAGTAACGCGAAGAGCACCCAGCTAAAAAAGCCCAGGCTGCCAAACAAGGTAGCAATAAGCAGCGCGGAAGCGCCGGTTATTACCGTGTTGCTCATTGAACATCGTTGATAGGCACAAACGGCTAGCGCCACCAAGACTATCAGTATCCACACTAAATCAGACATTGTTACTCCTCATTGTGTCCTGTTGAGGTCTGACCAGAATAGTTTAAAGCTATCGCTGGATAGCGAAAAAATCAAGTGAAAACGGTGTTAAAGCTGCGTAAAAAAGAGGAGTAGATAACGTACTGGGGTAAAACCGAAGACAAACGTGCTCGGGACTATCCGTGAATCAGCAGTATGTGAATGACCGAAAGTTGGAAAAAATATGGAGCAAGCCTGCAGACCAGTGATGTGAACAACTTACCAAGGTCGAACAGGCTTCACTAAAACTTATTTGGCAGCGAAGGCTTTGAGTCTTAAATCGCCTTGCTCATCACCGTCTTTAAACTGCTGTAACCGAACCAACTGATAGTTCAGGTCTGGTGCAAACCAGGCATAGGTGACGCGAGAACTTGAGTCGCGTTCAATTTCTACTTTCAATGCTTCGATAGCGCCGTAGGGTAAATCCAGTTGCTCCATGCCGTGTACCAGAATACCGTAATGTTTTTGCTGGCCGCGGTAGTTAATAAACTGGTAATCCAGTGCTGAGATGCCTTGAGCAAGTCTGACGGTCAGATCAAGTCGGTAAAGCTGGTTGTCGAATTCATTTGCCCAGTTGATCTGGGTTTGCTCGTCATCGTCAGAGATGTTAATCAGCGCAGGGGGGCCGGGGTTAAATGTTACCTGTAAGCTTTTGTCTGACCCGGTGCCTGTGCGAGAGTAATTATATTCCTGAGGCGTAATAGTGTCGCCGTCGACGGTAAATATTGAATGCTCAAAGCGTTTGTCAGAGAGGAAAAACTTCGACACTTTGGATTGGTAAGTTAACGAGTAGAGTCCGGGAGATAGCTCTTCAAGTGATACCTTGGCAGAGCCCAGGTTGTCGTCCCATTTGTAAGCGTAATACACGGCTTCAAAGGGTTTTAATAGATCACTGGCGGTATGTGCAGGCTCTGTCGATGCTATTGCGGCCTGAGCCATCAGGCCAAACAGTGCAACGCCTGCAACGCGCTTAATCGTTTGCGTAACCACCTTCTGGAAGCACATTCCCATCTAATACTGCCTTATTATTATTCATTGTTAATCGGCCACCGCAAAACCAGTGTACCACCAATGGGTAAATATGGCGTTCCTGTTCCTGCACACGCTGAGCCAGCGTGCCTGCATCGTCGTCACTGAACACCGGAACCTTACACTGAATGATGACGGGGCCGCCGTCAAGCTCCGGTGTTACAAAATGAACGCTGAGTCCATGTTCTTCGTCGCCATTGTCAATGGCGCGTTGATGCGTATTTAACCCTTTGTACTTAGGCAACAAAGACGGGTGAATGTTCAATAATTTACCCAAATAATGATCAACGAAGTCGGCAGTCAGGATGCGCATGAACCCGGCAAGTACCACACAATCAGGTGCGTAGCTGTCGAGGGTTTCCATCAGTGCGGCGTCATAACTTTCGCGATCTTCAAAAGCCTTGTGGTCCAGGCAAATCGCCGGAATGCCTGCGTTTTCAGCCCGCTCTAAACCGTAGGCGTCAGGGCGGTTAGAAATGACACACGCGATCTTGCCGTGTATTTTCCCCGCCGCAACGGCATCAATGATGGCCTGGAGGTTTGAGCCATTACCAGAAATTAAAACGCAGATGTTGGGCATTGCACTGGACATTCGGACTTACTCTGTAATTTCTACTTGCGCATCGCCGTCTAAGTCAGCAATACCACCAATTAACCAGGCATCTTCACCGGCATCATTTAATACAGATAGCGCTGTGTCTACATCAGCTTCATCAACAACGATAACTAGACCAACACCACAGTTAAAGGTACGGTACATCTCATGTGTCGTTACGTTGCCGTTAGTTTGCAGCCAGTTAAACACGGCTGGCCATTCCCAGCTGTTGCCGTCGATAACTGCTTTCGCATTGTCAGGTAGGACGCGCGGGATATTTTCCCAGAAGCCGCCACCGGTAATATGCGAAATCGCAGAGACCTTTACGCTTTCCAGTAATTTAAGTACTGATTTAACGTAAATGCGGGTAGGGGCAAGTAAATGGTCAATGATTGGTTTATCGTCAAGCGGCTGCGTAACATCGGCACCGCTTACTTCAATGATCTTGCGGATTAACGAGTAGCCGTTTGAGTGAGGGCCCGAAGAACCCAGGGCGATGATTTTCTGCCCGGCTTTAACGGTGGTTCCATCGATGACATCAGCGGCTTCTACAACACCCACGCAGAAACCAGCAATATCGTAATCGTCACCGTGGTACATTCCCGGCATTTCCGCCGTTTCACCACCAATCAGTGCACAGCCGGCCAGTTCACAGCCTGCGCCAATACCTGTAACGACGTCGGCAGCAGTATCAACATTTAACTTACCGGTTGCGTAGTAATCCAAGAAGAACAATGGCTCAGCACCCTGAACAATCAGGTCGTTCACACACATGGCAACTAAATCGATACCAACGCTGTCGTGACGTGCATAGTCCATTGCCAAACGCAATTTCGTGCCTACACCATCAGTGCCAGACACCAATAAAGGCTGCTTGTATTTTTCAGGAAGCGCGCACAGTGCACCAAATCCACCCAGACCACCACGTACTTCAGGACGCTGAGTACGTTTGGTTACCGATTTAATACGTTCTACTAATTGATTGCCAGCATCGATGTCGACGCCTGCATCCTTATAACTCAACGAGGTATTTTTGTCAGTCACGGGCAAGCCTTTTAAGGTGGACAGGTTTGAATGCGCGGATTCTACCAGTATCCGCCATTAAGTCCAATGCGTAATCCCCATTGCAGGGATGGATTTACGCAAAAGTTTGGCATAGCCGAATTGAAACTGTCAGTAAACAACGCGGCGTGTAGACTCGGGTTGATTGTTTTGTAGTCAGATATGCCGAATTTGTTACCGGTAATCCACATATTTGTGGTGAAAATCAGATCTAAATAGCTCACAATACAGAGATTATTGCCACTGAATTTACCAGTTGGTACCAGAAGTGAGTTGTGTTGTTCGAGCCGTTTTGGGGGTTTATCCAAATCGCGCGCAAACTGGCGATTTTCGCCTTGTACTGACTCACTTTCGAACAGACAGGTCTCTGTTCAGGGATAGGGAGTAAGCATTTCGCTTAAGTGGTTTATGGTTGCAAAAACAAAGAATGCGTTTGGCGCCTGGTTTTTGGGGTGCTTGTTGGGTGTTATGGCTTTAAACAGTCAGGCAAGCTCAACGATTAATATCAATACCGGCAAGGTCGCGGTTGACGATCGCAACAGTCGGACACAGCGTGCGGCCACGCGAGAGGCGCTTAGCCAGTTATTAGTAAAGTTAACCGGGCAGGGCGACATTAGCGGCTATCAGGCTCTGCAGGCAATTCGGGATGATGCCAACCGGTATCTGCGTGCTTATCGTTATACTGAAGAAAATGGTCAGCTGTATTTTGTGGCTGAGTTTGATCGCAAACAGCTGGAATCTGTGTTGATTCGGGAACGCTTGCCAATTTGGGGAGACCGCCGTCCCGACGCCTTATTGTGGCTGGCCGTTGAAAATGAGCAAGGCGAACGCCGCATTATTGATGACGGTCAGACCAACGACTATACCATTACCGCGCGTTTGCAGGCTGACGTTCGCGGTGTGCCGTTAACGCTGCCGTTAATGGATCTTGATGATGCGCTGCGTATTAATGCCTATGATGTATGGGGGCTGTTTCCGCGCCAACTTAACCAGGCGGCAGCAAGATATAACGTTGATTTTGTATTGGGTGCGCGGGTATACCGCAATCGCACGCGTGAAATTGTATTTCCAACCCCAGAGCCTGACGCGCAACCCGTAGAAGATGGTACTCAACCTATCCAGGTGGCAGAATCGGGCGCAGAGCCTATGGCGACTTTATCTGACACAACTTCGTCTGCTGGTGACAATACCGTACAAGGGGCGTTATTTACGTTACCGGAAGGCGGCGTTCAGCAAATCGACGCAAACAGTGTCTCGGGCGAGCAGAACGTTAACGGCATAAGCAACGAAGCGCTGAGTAGACTTGCAGCGAGTGGATTTGGCTCTGCAGAGCAAACCATAGAGCCCGTCAATGAAGGACCACTTTTTACACAAGAAGAGTTTTCCACGCTGGCGGCTCGAGCAAAAAAAGGGCGCTATTCACTGGACTTCTTTTATGGCCCTGCCAATGGCGCGTCTTCTGAAGTCATTCACGATACCCTGATAGGCGATGAACCGAATGAGCTGATAGCGCAGTTAATTAATCGCTATGCCGATTATTTGGGGCAAAACTACGCCATCCTGCCAACCGACGCTGATAGTGAACAACTAGTTGAGCTGTCTGTGGGTAATTTACACGACCTACGCGGATATGTGGCCGTGCAGCAGTACTTACAAGCGTTGAGTGTGACGGAAAGTGTGACGTTAGTTCGTCAACAAGGCACAGTAAGCACGTTTGGTCTGCGTTTGTTGGGTAGCGAGCGTGATTTGCGTGCGGTACTCAGTCTGGATAATCGTTTACAGCCACTACGCGATGCATTTGGGCAGCCTCTGGAAGGCATGCACTATTTCTGGAGCCAGTAACTTATGCAGCTCCCTTTGCCGGTGACATTACCTGATGATGAAACCTTTGCCAGTTTTGTGGCAGGGGCGAATGAGCAGGTTGTATCGTTACTGGCTTGTGTTGCGGAACATTCCCCGGATTGGCGTGAAGAACCGGCGCTCACTATTCTCAATGCGGCCTCCATTCCCTTGGTTAACCTGATGGGCGGGAATGGCAAAGGGAAGAGTCACTTACTGTATGCCGTGTGTCATCAGCTTGCCGGGCGGGAAATTCCTCACGTTTATTTAAACTGTGCTGACTTGATTGGCCTGTCTCCCCGAGTGCTGGATTCGCTTGAACTATTGCCGGTAATTTGTCTGGACAATCTTGAGCATATTCGCGGTAACGAAGCCTGGGAAGAAGCGGTCTTTGATTTGATAAACCGCGTGAGTGAAACACGGGTAGGGTTGCTAATTTTTGCTTCACAGCTGGGCCCACAACACAGTGAGTTTTTGCTACCGGACCTGCGCTCCCGGTTAAGCGCCGGGCTTACTTTTCAATTGCAGGGATTAACCGATGAAGAACGTGGTGAAGTGCTGTCTTCCCGTGCACTGCAACGGGGTTTGAATCTGACTGAACAAGCATTGCACTACTTGCTGAATCACAGTCAACGGGATCTGCCCAGCTTAATGGCGTTATTAGACAGACTGGACCAGCGTTCTTTGCAGGAACAGAAAAAGATTTCGGTAGCCTTGGTTAAACGCGAACTATCAGAGTAGTCACTCTAATAGTTCGCGTTGCTGCAATTTAATGACGTGCTTAATGCAAATGACGTTCAAACTGAGGGATACGCAATGGCGGTCTGACTGTGGTTGCTTTACCGTTAATACTTGTGGTTTCACGCTTACCGCCGTCACCTTCCAATTGCACTAAATCAAACCATGATTGACCGCCTGGCATTTGAATCACAGCAGGTAATTCGGCCTGAATACCAGCTACATTGAGTTCTGGCAAGATGCGTTCGACCGTAAATGCCGTTCTCGCTTGCAGGGTGTCCTGATTGATACGGTGACGCTGCCCCCAGGTGACAAGCGCATCGTTATTGTTTACCCGGCCTATAACGGCAACGTCAGCGCTGACGTTCATGCGATAGAGCATCATAAACTGCTCAAACATCATGGCGTAATCTTCGCGCTCGGTGTAGTAGGCGTAATAGGTTGGTGCAATGTCAGCGCTAAACGCATCTGCAACCTGCGAGGGTGTTGTGTTTTTTTGCGCCGTAGTGGCTTCTTCACCGCCAAATGACACCTCAGCCAGACCTTCCAGCAAGGTCGATTGCAATGGGTAGTTAGCAGACATAATGGAAGACTGCGCGCCAAAGCGCTGAAAATGACTGAGCGGGTCACTGGATGAACTAATACTTGCCCAGCTTGCAGGCGGAAAGAAATCATTAGCATGGGCCAGTTCGTGGTACATCAGCCATGCAAGAGACGCTTCCAGTTGTACAAAGCTTTTGGATTGTCTGCTGCTGGCGGGCAGAGAGGATTGCGGGTAGTAGTACTCACCGTCTTTTACATAGCGCCAGTAAATACCAAACTGGAGTTCGTTGCCAAAGCCACTGCGGTAATCCGGGATGGTATTGAGTGTGTCGCGCTCTTCTGGTGTGCGCCAGAAATTTCGCGCATCCAGGTAGATTGCCCCTGTTCTGACCCAATAAAAAGAGGGCCTGACATCATAAGAAATAACAATCGCAGTGACGCCACGCAGTAATTTAATTATGTCTTCAGCGGCGGCAGATTGAGTGAGAAATTCGCGGAATCGCTCACCCATCCAATGGTGTGAAACCAGGGTACGGTCGAGGATAGTGTCAATGCTCGGTGACATCGTTTCCATGCCGATGAGGGGCAATGTATCGAAATCACAGCTGTTCTCGACGGTATTGTTGTAGACGCAAGCCTGCAATGCGTCAGCGTAGGGCGAAGTTTGATTAAACGGACGCAAATCCGTTGTTACGTACATATCGATCCCGGTGAAAATACCATTGTTTGCAATGCTCGCTTCTTTTACACCAATCAGCACGTCGTCACTTGCAGTAGCGCCATCATCAAAGGTTGCGGTAACGCGAAACGCCATTACCTCGTCTCGCGATACTTCAGGTGCTTCCATAAAGGCCGAGCGGAAGGGACCGTTGGTGCTGTCTTCCTGATACGTGATTTCATCGGGTTCTGGACCCGCAAGTTGAGTCCATTGCGTTGCGGTAATGATTTTGTTTGCCGGGCTGTCGACACGAATAGAAATTCGGCCTCGCTCTGTAGCCATGTGATCCAAACGCAAATTCACAATATCGTCTGTGCTGTTACCATTAGCCGTTAAGGACACTGAGGCTGAACGCGTATCGCCGGTAGATGTGGTCGCTGTCACCGTGAAGCTATAGTCTCCGGCTTCAGGCACGTCGAACCCAATCGCCTGGGATTGGCTGGACAACAGGGTAACCGTCGGCCCCGCTGTTTGTTGCCAGGTGATATCGGTCAGTGAAGCGCCATTATCCGCTAAGACAACAAAACCTGCTGATGTATTTACGTCTACCGATAAGTCACCGTAAATCGCCAGCCCATCTTCAGTTAGAGCAGGAGAAAGGCGAGTAAAATCCGGGTTGCTGTTACCCGGGGAATTGGTTGGTGAATTGCTATCGCCACTGCCGCCGCAGGCAGCAAGACCCAAGGTAAAAGTAAGGGTGGCGGATGTGGTTACGAGCGCTTTGAAAACCTGTCGCATTCTTCCTGCATCTCCTCTTTTAACTTCTTCAAACCGAGGCCTAATTCCCTGCCTCGAAGACGTGCATACACGCTGCAACCCGTAAACATACCAACCACAAGCAAGAGCTCAATGACGGCAAACCAACGTTCTGCCGGTTCAGCGTATAACACGGTAAAACCGTGCATTAAGTAATACAGCGCAATAAAGTTCGCCCAGGCGTGGGTATAGGGTTTGCCTTTTACTATGCCCCACATAGGTAATAGTAAGGGAAGGGCGTAAATTAGGAATATAAACTGCAGGGAATACTGATCGGTTGTTGTGAAAATAAGTTGCCAACTTACCACCCAGACAAACAACGATAGTGTGCAAACGAGTGCCAGATAGCGGAATTTTTTCGTGTTGGGTGCCATAGGCGTCATACTGAATTACCTTGATAAAGCGAGGTCGCAAGTGTAGCAAGGCGTTTACCTTGTGCAATACACAATTGTTTTTCGGTCTGCGTCAGAGAGTTGTTCTGGTGTCCTGTCGCAACATGCGTTGGTCCATAGGGCGTGCCGCCTTCCGTGGTGTTGTGCAGCGCCGGCTCAGAGTAGGGAATCCCGCTAATAACCATGCCGTGATGCAGCAGTGGCAGCATCATCGACAGTAAGGTGCTTTCCTGCCCCCCATGCATACTGCTACTGGACGTAAATACACAAGCAGGCTTGTTGATCAGCGCACCGTCCAGCCACAAGCTGCTGGTACTGTCCAGAAAGTGTTTCAGCGGTGCTGCCATGTTACCAAATCGGGTAGGACTGCCGAGCGCTAACGCACTGCATGTTTTTAAATCCTGCAAACTGACATAAGGTGGCCCCGACGCCGGGTCGGTAGAGGGCTCTCCGTCTTCCTCGACGGTGACCAACTCCGGCACAGTGCGCAGCATTGCCGTTGCACCAGTTGACTCTACACCTAGTGCAATGGCTCTCGCTAGCGCCGCGGTAGCACCATGTCGACTGTAATACAGAATTAAAACGGGCCCCATTTAGAGAATGTCCAGTACAGACTCAGGTGGTCTGCCAATTTTCGCCTTGTCGCCGTTAATAACCACAGGCCGCTCGATTAGCTTCGGATGTGCCGCCATGGCCGCAAAGCGTTCGTCGTCAGATGTGTCTGCTTGCTGTAATCCGGCTTCCTTGTATTCTGCTTCTTTAACCCGCATCATGCTTTTAACGTCATCGAGCCCCAGCTTTGCGAACAATTCACGAATTTCTGCTTCGCTCAGCGGTTGTTTTAAATATTCAACGACAACAGGGTCATAACCTTTTTCCTGAAGCAACGTCAGGGTTTGACGGCTCTTTGAACAGCGTGGATTGTGTAGTATTTTTAATTCTGCCATGTGCGTTTCTCATATCCTGTTTTTTAGCGCGAAGGAGTATCGGCTTGACTGAATTGAAAATTGTCGCAGATTTTAAACGACAAACGCAACAGCGAGGATCAATAAAGACAGCGGCGGTCGTTGTATTAGCCATTGCTGCAATGTTGGCAGGAGTTGTTGCACAACGTTTTGTTGGCGAGCCTGAAGTTACGTTTCAAACCGTTGGTGGTGACGTAATGAACTGGCAGTCTGAAAAATGGACCGTGATCAATTATTTTGCCGAATGGTGTACGCCCTGTTTGCGGGAATTGCCTGAGTTAAATGCTTATTTCCAAAACGGTGAGGCGCGCTTGCTAGGGGTGAGTTACGATAATCTGTCGGCTGAAGCGTTAAAAGCTATGATTGAACGCCAGCAGATTCGGTTTCCCGTCGTAGCAAGCGAAGATGTGAGTAATCTGCCCGTACCTATGCCTTCTGTGTTACCAACAACTTATATAATTTCGCCTGACGGCAAGCTGGTCAAAACGCTCCACGGTGAGCAAACAGAGCAGGGCCTGACAACGTTGTTATTGTCATTGTAGCGGTTACTGCATCTGTTTTAGTTTTTCCTGTTCATCGCGAAATTGCTGAATTCGCGCCCGAATACGTTGCTTTTCCAGGTGATTGTCACCGGTAAAATTATAGGCGTGTTGCAGCTCGTCTACCGCATTAGGGTAAGCGCCATAAAGCGCCAACAGTTCTGCCTTGCTGCGATGCATGCCCATGTACTGTTTTTCGCCTTTGTAGGCATCGGTGAGGATTTGATAAGCAATCTCATCCTGGGGGTGAACCAGCAGATAATCACGCAGGATTTCAATCGAACGGGTATATTGCTTCGACGACACCAGTGCGTTTGCCAGGTTAAGCACCACCACACTGTTACGTGGCTTTTGTTTCAACACGCGCTCAAGCATGGCAATGGCGTCTTGTGGCTTACCGAGTGCAATGTCGATATCGGTGGCCAAATCCAAATAAAACAGGTTTTCATTGTCACCTTGCATCAGGGCGTCGTTAATAGTCTTCGCTTCCTCGTACTTTTCATTTTCGAACAGTGCAACAGCTAAGCCGTATTGAGCTGCTTCTTTTATCAGATAGCTACCCGAGTCGTTTACTGCAATAAAGTACTCCAATGCGTAATCGGGTTTAAACTGATAACGCGCCTGAATGCGTGCTTTAGCTAAGTGAAACGACTTACTCGGCGCAAGCCTGACATTGGGGTAACCATCCATACGAATACGTGCATCGGCAATACGTTTTTCGGTTAATGGGTGAGTTAACAAGCGCTCTGGTGGGCGTGAGCTCATTCTGTATTGCTCTGCCATTTTGCCAAAAAAGCTGGCAGTGGCCTTAGGATCAAAGCCCGCCGCATAGAGAATGTCGATGCCAATACGATCGGCTTCCTGCTCGTTTGAACGGGTGTAATCGATACCCATTTGTGCTGACATTGCCTGAGACGTCGAGAGGGCAGCAATACCCGCTTCCGGATTTGCCATCGCAAGCAAAATACTGCCGAACATAGAGGCCAGCGCGAGCGGGGAACTGCGTTGTTGTGATAAAGCGCGGCGTGCGAGATGGCGCTGGGTAACGTGCGTGACCTCGTGTGCCAGTACAGACGCTAGCTCACTCTCGTTGTCGGCAGCCGTTATGATACCGGTATGTACACCAACGTGACCGCCATAAAAGGCAAATGCGTTCATGGCGTTGTTATTAATAACAAAGAACTGGAAGGGGAATTTCGTATTGTCGGCCTGCAGCACCAGACGATTGCCGAGGTCCTGAATATATTCATTAATCACCGGGTCGCCAATGATCGGCGCCTGTCCGCGCATTTGGCGCATGATGGCATCGCCAATCAATATTTCTTTATCCAGCGTAAGAGCTTCTGAAGCCACTACACCTATTTCCGGCAGCGTATTTTTATCACTACCCAGGGATTGCGCACTGCTATTTGCTGCAACAAACACTGTCGCGAGTAGTGCCAAACTAAAAAAGCGTCGAAAAACAAACGATGAAATCATGATTCCTCTGGCAAAGGCCAATACTGCAATTATATTGGACAACGGTTTGCCTGACAGTTCCCTAAAATGTGATTTAAATTAATATACTTGCCGGTTAAATAACCATACAAAGCTGTTTGAGATCACACCACAAGCGAATTCCACAAGCAAGCATCTTGCAGCAAAATAATGCTGTCTGACGGCATTGCGAATTCATCGTATTAGAACTAGTGTGGTTTGGGGATTATGGGTATAGTAGTGGCCCTTACCGCTGAACGTTCAAATGTCGGTGTTAAATTAAAAATTCTAATAATATCAATGTTCAGGTGTACTAGCCGAACGAGTGAACAGGTAATCAACCCTAAGATGGGTACGTAAAGGATGTCTACATGTTAAGTATTTTTGGGCGGTGGTATAAGCGCAAATTTTCAGATCCCGATGCCACAATGCTGTTGATCCTCATTTTAATTACCAGTGCTGTTCTGGTGATTTGGGGAAACATGCTGATGCCAGTTATCGTAGCGGCGATCATCGCATACTTGCTTGATTGGCCGGTATCTCAGTTAACCCGGCTGGGTATGAAACGTACGTTGTCCTGCAGTCTGGTGTTAATTTGCTTTGTATCGATTATGGTTTTGCTCATGGTGGGGCTGGTCCCCGTTGTAACTAAACAAAGCATGAGTCTTGTGCAGGAATTGCCGAATATCTGGCAAAAAGCCCAGGATTGGTTGTTAACCTTACCCGACAAATACCCGGAGTACGTTCAGTTCCCACAAATTTATGAAATGATGGAAGGCGCGAATCAACACCTTGTCGACTTTGGTCAGGAAGCGTTAACCGCATCGTTCAGCTCAATTGCCAGTGTTGCCGCTTTGCTTATTTACCTAATACTGGTGCCGTTAATGGTTTTCTTCATGCTGAAGGACAAGCCGTATTTTACCGACAGTATTTCCCGCTTGCTGCCTCGCGAACGCCGGCTGATTACCCAGGTGGGGAATGAAATGAACGTACAAATCGCCAATTATATTCGCGGTAAGGTCATTGAGATCATCATTGTGGGCGCGGTGTCTTGTATAACCTTTGCCATTATGGATTTGCGTTATTCACTGTTGTTGGGTGTGCTGGTCGGCTTATCGGTACTGATCCCCTACATTGGTGCCGCGGTGGTGACTATTCCGGTTGCTGTCGTAGCTATGTTCCAGTGGGGGATTACCCCTGAATTTTGGTATCTGATGGTCGCCTACGGCATTATTCAGGCGCTGGACGGGAATTTATTGGTGCCTATTTTATTTTCAGAAGCAGTTAGCTTACACCCGCTCTATATAATTGTTGCCGTGTTGTTTTTCGGTGGTTTATGGGGCTTCTGGGGCGTGTTCTTTGCCATTCCTCTGGCTACGCTGGTGAAAGCTGTTGTGTCAGCCTGGTCCAGCTCACCCGAAGTGCCGGCCGAACCTTAAGTCTGTTGGTCAGGCTGCCATCACAGGTAGCCTGACTCTTCTAATTTAGACCAAACCTTTCTCGAACATAGCCAGGGTTTTTGCCCAGGCAATTTCCGCTTGTTTTTCGTTGTAGACCTTTGAGTCTGGTGGTGTCCAGCCATGCAATGTGCCGGGGTACACTTCAACGTCAGCGGCAATGCCCGCCTGTTTATAGGCTTCTGTAAGCCAGGGCTTCATATTCGGCGCGCGTTCATTGTCATTTTCCGCAATCGCATGTAAAGCTAATGCATCTGAATCAGCAACAGTCAGGTGAGGACTGTTTTCTTTGTCGGTCGCCAGTCCACCTCCATGATAACTGGCGATTGCACCGATACGGTCGGGCAGGGCCGCGGCAGCATACATGGTAAAGGCCCCACTCATGCAGTAGCCCATCACGGCCCCCTGTTTCGTTGAATCTACGTTGGGCTGCTCGTCCAAAAAGCGGAAAAAGGCCGTTGCATCGCTAACAACAGCGTCCTGATTTAATTTTGCACGCATTGGAGACAGAATAGCTCTGGCCTCAGGTGCCGGGAATTCGATGCCGTCCGGTAGAGCTGCGCCTTTTACGTCACGGTAGAATGGGTTAACCACTAATACCGCGTAACCTTCTGCCGCTAATCGACTGCCCATAGTATCAAACGCTTCCCGACGCCCCTTAATATCAGGCCACATAATGACAGCAGGGTGTTTACCTGTTGATGGGCTAACCAAAAGACAATCCGCAACACCATCCGGAGTGTTAACCATAACTTGTTGGCGGTTCAAAGAAGTATTCGCTATAGCAAATTGAGGGAGTACGGTACCTAGCGCACCTAAAGCGAGAAGGGTGTTAAACTGCCTGCGGTCCATGGTGTTGTGCTTTTTGTCATAATGCGCGGCATCGCGCTCTGTTTTTTCGTCACACATAATTTGATTCTCCCGAACAAACCAAGACTTATAATAGCGCTGTTTTCGTTGTTATTATCAATGGGTTTGAGTTTAAATTAACCAATAAAGAGTTCAACGGGCGGCAAGCCAACGGTTACATTGCCCATTGTTGTGATGTGATGACATCGCAACACATTGTCTATACGGTATAAACCTGCAAAGGAACGCAAAAATGAAAATAAAATCACGCATGGCAGGCCTCGCTTTTTGGTTTTGTATTAGCAGTCAATGTGTTGCTGACCAAACCTCATCGGCCCAAACGCTCAGCATCGAGCCATCGGCACTCCTCGAACAAAGTTCAGCTATAATCCAGGATTACGTAAAGGCCGGATGGTTTTCCGGCAATTTGCTTATTGCCAATGAGCGCGGTCAAAAAGTGCTTAAGTCATATGGTTATGCAAATAAAGCCGCAGGCATTAAAAATCAGGCTTGTACGCGGTTTAACATTGGCTCGATAGCAAAAATCTATACTGCGGTGCTAGTGCTGCAATACATCGAGAGCGGTGAACTTACTCTGGACACCACGCTAGCAGAGGCAGGGTTGGATCTGGATCCTGTTATTGCAAAAAAAGTAACCATTGGCCATTTGTTGAAACATCAGGCGGGTTTTAGCGATATCTTTGTACCGGAATACATGGATAACCCACTTAAATACGATACCCTGGATAAGAAAGTGGCCTTGCTCCGAAATAAACCGCTGTTATTTGAACCCGGTACTGATCGGCGGTATTCAAATTATGGCTACATTTTATTGGGCGCAGCGCTTGAGTCTTTATCCGGAAAAACCTTTGGGACATTGTTACATGACAATATCTTTGTGCCGGTTCAGGCAAAAACAGCGTCATTGCATCGACTTGAAGGCGATACCTGTCAGTCTGAACGCTATGTGTTTAATCTTGAACAAAGACAAGAGCGCACAGAGTTCCGTGAAGTGTCGGGGCCAGATGGTGGCATCGAGGCGACGGTAGACGACGTACTGCAGTTTTTTCGGGTGTTATTTTTCACCGACCGCCTATTAGTTCGTCGAGCCTCTTCGTTTACCTGGTACTTCGGCGACAAACCACATTTTGGCGCTTATGGTGGCGGCACTGGGGTAAGTGCTGCGGTAGACGTATTACGGAATAAGAAACTGGTTATCGTTTCGCTTGCAAACAGTGATGAACTGGTAGCTGAAAGAATATCAAACCGAATAGTCGCATTGGCAAACAACACCGAGAGTATGCCGTTTGCTTTACCGGCTAAGCATTTTGTGTATCAACAATATCAGACGTTGGGTAATGAAGGTTTCAAAGCCAGGTTTGCTGAATTGTATAAACAGCATGGTTATACCAGTTTTATGGGCAAAGCTATTAATGAAGCGGGCTTAAGTCTGGCCAGAGCGGGAAAGGGGGAACCTGCACTGACTATCGTTGGTTATCTTGGGCATTTTTACCCCACTGCGCCACAAGCTTTTGACAGCCTTGCTTACGTGTATTATTTGAACGGTGACGAAGCAAATGCGAAGCGCGAATTTGAACGGGCGCTCTCGTTTAAGGCTGATTTCAACAGTGACTATCATGTGACGAATTACGGCCTTCGTGATGTAAAAGAATAACCGAACGTTATCTTATTACCTCAAAGTGAACGAATTGCAGGTGATTATGAACGCATTATCGTAAAGCGCAGGGCTGTTACCTTTACCATGGCTATCCTCAATTATCCTTTGGAGGCAGCTATGAGTAATACCCATTATTTAGTGATTGGCGCAACAGGTAAAACAGGCAAGCGGGTTACTGCCAGATTAGTAGCCGCAAATAAACCGGTTAAAGCAGCAAGTCGCACAGGTGATGTGCGGTTCGACTGGCAAGATAAATCAAACTGGCCAGAAGTATTTGGCAATGTGAAAGCCGTGTATGTTACTTACTTTCCAGATCTGGCAATGCCCGGTGCGCAAGAAGATATCAGCACCCTTTGTACATTAGCGCGGCAGCAACAGGTCGAGCATATTACGTTGCTTTCCGGACGCGGCGAAGAAGAAGCGCAGGCATGTGAGCAGATTGTTGCATCATGTGGATTGTCATGGACGATTGTTCGCGCCTCTTGGTTCATGCAGAACTTTTCTGAAGGATTATTTGCTCAGTTTTTGCTTAGCGGCGACGTTTCGTTACCGGTTGGGGATGTAAAAGAGCCCTTTGTCGACGTGGATGACATAGCAGACATTGTGTTTGACTCAATGATTAGCGAAAAACACCAGAATCGACTGTATGAAGTAACAGGGGCGACGCTATACAGCTTCGCTGAACTGGTCGCATTGTTTAACAGGGTGTTAGGTCGCGATGTTAAATTTACCACGATTTCGGCCAATGCATTTTCTGACAATCTCACACGGTTGGGTGTAGACCAAGGGACTATCTCAATGTTGGATTATTTGTTCACGGAAGTATTGGATGGTAGAAATGAAAAGCGGGCAGAAGGTGTGCAACAAGCTCTGGGGCGTGAACCTACATCATTTGAAGCCTTTCTTCGGAAAAACCAACATGTCTTTGCGTGAAGCAGACATAAAAAAGCCGGTAATAACCGGCTTAATATTAAATGACGTGATCAGGCATTCAGGTAGTTTAAAATGACCAGATGGTGCTCTTTGGTTTTAAACTTATCAAACACTTTTTCAACGTTGCCTTCTTCGTCTATCAGGAAGCTGATACGGTGAATGCCGTCGTATTCCTTGCCCATAAACTTTTTCAAGCCCCACACGCCAAAGGCATCTGCAACGGCATGATCTTCGTCAGACAAAAGCGTAAAATTCAGCTGCTCTTTTTCAATGAATTTCGGTAGGCGTTTTACTGCATCCGGGCTAATACCCAGTACTTCTACATTGTGTTGTTTGAGTTCTTGTTGGATATCACGCAGACCCTGAGCCTGAACGGTGCAACCCGGTGTCATGGCTTTCGGGTAGAAGTAAACCAGTACTTTTTTGCCTTGAAATGATGCCAGAGAAATACTGTCACCGTTTTGATTCGGAAGTGTAAATGCTGGCGCTGCATCGCCTGCTACTAGCGTTTTCATGGTTTATCCTTTGTGTTTATCTACAATTTTTCCCGTCAGATGAAGCACTTGGCACAACAATTCTAACCGGTACTGGAACTCCGCTAAATGAACGTCGTCGGGAATATTCACGACCAGTTTAAAGCGCATCATTTTGTGTCCGGTGTCTTCATCTACCGCGGTAGTTTGTCGGAACGCGCTGATAGACACTTGTTGGTCAGCAAAGAAACGCGTCACGGCCTGGATCTGTCCGGGGTTGTCAACACCACTGAACTCGACGTCGTAGAGATGAGTCAGGTTTTGTTTAGTGTGCTCGCGAGTACGTTTTAAAATGGAGAGCAGATCACGACGCTGGCAGAGTTCGGGTATGCTCAGTTCTACACGCGTAATGGCGGTATGAGACCCTTCGATGATCATGGTCAACGAAAACTCCTGCCCATAGATGGCATGACGACTGTCCAGAATATTACATTCGGATTCACTGACCAGGGTGGCGATATCACTAAGGATACCTACCTGATCCGTTCCTAAAATTACGGCGATTAACTGTTGTTTCATAAACCCGACTCACGTTGTGGGGCGCCGATTCTAACATAGTACCCTGCAAAGTCGAATTGGCCGATTGGCGGACAATTCCCATTGAATTTTTAAATCAAAGCACTATTGAAAATCAAGATTGTCCGGCTGGCCTATATTTTAGTGTAATAATGGCTATTGAATCGCGGCAAACGCTTGTTTTTATGCGGCCTGACAATTACCATGTGCGCTCGAAAAAAGTGGAGAGATTATGTTTACCGGTAGTTACGTTGCACTAGTTACACCGATGCATGACAACGGCCAAATCGATTACGAGGCGTTACATGCACTGGTTGAGTTTCATATCCAGCAGGGCACTCATGGTATTGTGTCTGTAGGCACCACAGGTGAATCTGCGACCCTGCCTTTTGATGAACACATCGAAGTAGTGAAACACACGGTTGCAGCTGCTGCAGGCAGAACAAAGGTCATTGCCGGCAGTGGTGCGAACTCCACTGATGAGGCAATTTTCCTGAGCGAACAAATGGCCGGGTTGGGGATCGATGGTTTCCTGAGTGTGGTACCGTATTACAACAAGCCCCAGCAAAAAGGCATGATTGCGCATTTTAATGCAATCGCAGATGCAACAGATATTCCGGTTATCTTATACAACGTTCCTGGACGCACTGTAGCTGACATGCTACCGGAGACAGTGGCGGAACTTGCTCAACACAAAAACATTGTTGGTCTGAAAGATGCGACCGGTGACATTGAGCGTCTGAAAGCAACTCAGGCTTTGGTTGGCGACGACTTTGCCTTATTGAGCGGTGATGATGGCTCCTCGGCAGAATTCCTGTGTGAAGGCGGCCATGGTGTTATTTCTGTTACGGCAAACATCGTCCCCCGCGCGATAGCACAAATGTGTGAAGCAGCGCTGGCTGGTGATAACAATCGCTGTAATACCATTAATGCCAGTATTGAAAAGCTGCATTCCGCACTGTTTATTGAACCCAATCCAGTGATGCCAAAGTGGGCATTGTATAAAATGGGACTAATGAAAAGCCCATTTTTACGATTGCCGATGGTTTTACCGGAACTTGCGAGCCAAAAAAGCATCGAAGAGTTACTCGTAGAATATGCCATCATTTCTGAATAAGAGATAATTATGAATAAAAAACTGGCTTTGGTAAGCGGTATTGCCAGCCTTGTTCTGACAGCGTGTGCTTCACAACAAGAGCGCGTAACGGCGTCGGGAAGCTATGCCTATGTAAAAGCGACCGAACGCACACATTTGCAAGTACCTGCAGATTTAGACGCCCCTGAATTTAGTAACGATTTTGCTATTCCTGCGGTTAATCAACCAGACAGCGAACAAATGATCGGTCGCAATCTGGAAGTGATCCCACCGTCGTTAGTTATTCCACTGGTGAGTGGTTCACACGTTCAGGACGGCTCCAAAGCCGCCACTGTACTGTTGGACCAGGTAAAAGATAATGAGGCGTTAGACAAAACGATTTGGAATTCCCTCATTGGTTACCTTGAAGACCGCAATGTTGCCGTTGAGAATTTTGACCCGGAGACAGGAAAACTGGTTACCGGGTGGATGGTGCTGAATCAGAAAGATGAGGAAAGCAGTTGGTTTAACTGGTCATCTGATACTGAGACACCGGCTACCGGTCGGTACGAGTTCGAGTTAGCAATGAAACCTCACGGCCGAACTGCACAACTTTCTGTTTCTCTAAAAGATTTCAAGCATGGCCAAACTGGCCTGAGCGACCTGACATCCATGCAGCGTCGCCGTGATGAAGTTGCTGTACTTAACCGTGTTATCGGACATTACGAGTACTTAAATCAATTAGCAACTAACCAGCGTATTGCGTTGATCCGCCAGGGCCTGGATATGGAAATGGGCTTCGATGCAGACGGTAATCCAGCGTTTGTTGTGGATTCTCAGTACGACATTGCATGGCCACGTATTCAATTGGTACTGCGTAAGCTTGGCTTCAACGTGAAGGATTTGGACAAATCCAACGGGTTGATCTTCGTACAGTATACCGACGAGCAGGTAAGCTGGTGGAAAAACATGTTTTCTTCCAATAAATCACAGCTGTTGGATTACGATGAATACCGTTTAAAAATTACTAACCTGGGTCAGAAAACGTCAATTACGTTTATGAATAACGAGAGTGAGCCATTTGATGCTAAAATGGTGACTCAGCTGTTCAAACCTTTTGAACAGGTAATGACTGAAGACGGCCTGGACATTTAACTAAGAGACACACAATGGAAAAACGCGACGAGCTTTATCGTGGTAAAGCCAAAACTGTATACCTGACTGACGACAGCGATAAACTGATTTTGTATTTTCGCAACGACACTTCGGCGTTTGATGGCGAGAAAATTGAGCAGTTAGAGCGCAAAGGCGAGGTTAATAATAAATTTAACCACTTCATCATGAACAAGCTGGAAGAAGCCGGTATCGCTACTCAGGTTGAAGCTTTGCTGTCTGACACTGAGTCGCTGGTTAAGAAACTGGATATGATCCCAGTTGAGTGCGTTGTACGTAACGTTGCTGCCGGCTCTCTGGTTCGCCGCTTAGGTGTAGAAGAAGGTAAATTACTAGATCCGCCTTTGTTTGAGTTCTTCCTAAAGAACGATGCATTACATGACCCAATGGTGAATGATTACCATATTGTGTCATTTGGCTGGGCGACAGAGGCGCAAATCGCCAAAATGAAAGAGCTTACGTTTGCAGTCAACAACGTACTTAAAGCGATGTTCGATGAAGCAGGCATGATCCTGGTTGATTACAAGCTTGAGTTTGGTGTAGACGCTGCAGGCAACATCGTACTGGGTGATGAATTCACGCCGGACGGTTGCCGATTGTGGGATAAAGAAACCCATAAGAAAATGGACAAAGACCGTTTCCGTCAGGGGTTGGGCTCAGTGGTTGAAACCTACATTGAAGTTGCAGAGCGATTAGGCTTGTCACTTTAATCATTGACCGTATTACACTGTTAAATACCCGCATCTGCGGGTATTTTTTTATCAGTTTCTCAAATAAGCAATGAGATCAGGACGACCGCCAATGAATATAATCAAACTTAGTGCCATGGCAACACTGGCCATGCTGGCTTTCGCTGCTAATTCATTGTTGTGTCGTATGGCGCTGGTTGAGACCGCAATCGATCCGGCCAGTTTTACGGCTTGGCGAATAGTGAGCGGTGCGGCAACTTTGCTGATTATTGTGGCAGTGACGCAGCGCTCATTCCCTACGCGGGGTAACTGGCTTATGGCGCTGGCTTTATTTGTATATGCTGCCGCATTCTCGTTTGCGTATATTACAATGAGTGCAGGCGCAGGGGCATTGGTGTTGTTTGGCTCCGTACAAATCACCATGCTCATTTGGGGAGTGTTAAAGGGCGAAAGGCTTACCGCGCCTCAATGGTTGGGGTTTTTACTGGCAGTCACAGGTCTTATTATGTTGTTATTGCCAAACAGTGCAGTGCCCGCGCTAGGCAGTGCGTTATTAATGGCCATAGCAGGCGTTGCCTGGGGAGCATATTCCGTTATGGGGAAAACTGCAGGGGCGCCAACCGATGCCACAGCAGGCAACTTTCTAAGAGCAGCGCCAATGGCGTTACTCTTATTAGTACTTTTGGCGCCTGACATGACAGCTAGTTTTCACAACACTACCGGTATTCTGTACGCTGTGATGTCGGGCGCTATTGCGTCGGGTGTAGGGTATGCCATTTGGTATTCTGTACTGCCGCATATCGCCGCTCTCAAAGCTGCAACTATTCAGCTGTCTGTTCCAGTGATTGCTATGATCATGGGGTGGGGAGCATTACAAGAGCCCATCACTTATCGAATGTTACTCAGTGCTATTTGCGTGTTGGGCGGTATTGCCCTGGTTATCTGGGTAAAAGCGCGGCGCTGATCGCGCCTTTTTACTTCTCTTGTTCCGCAATGATGACGCAGGTTTCACCAGTAGGCAGATGTGATTGTGGGTAAACACCTTCACCCAAACAGACTACATTCGAAGTTCAGGGTGTTATTTTTATTGTGATGTCACTGTTTGGCTTACAACAGCATGGCAGGATTTCATCGTCGTCGATAAAGGCGAGGGGATCGGTAGTGTAGTCTACATCGCCAGACAGTATTTTTGTTCTGCATGCGCCACAAAACCCCTCGCGACAATGGTATTGCACGTCAACATTATGCGCTTCAAGGGTTTCTAACAGGGTTTTGTTGGGTTGCGAGGTGATTGTCACCGTATCGATAATATCGATACGGTGCTCATCGTCCTTGTTGGTCATTCCTTATAATTCGAAATCCGCAAAGTCGTCTTCACTGACCGACGAATCAATCTGACCAACCAGATAAGAACTGATTTCAGATTCCTGCGGCGCTACCTGAACGTTGTCTGACACCAGGTAGTTGTTCATCCATGGAAGTGGGTTACTGGTTACGTCGAACGGTGTCCCCATACCAATGGCAGACATGCGCTGATTAGCAATATATTCCACGTACTGACACAGAATTTCTTTGTTCAGGCCAATCATAGAACCGTGCTGGAACAGGTATTCTGCCCACTGTTTTTCTTGTTCTACGGCTTTGAGGAAAATCGCTTTCGCTTCTTCATGACATTCTTCTGCAATTTCGACCATTTCCGGGTCGTCCTTGCCTTTCGCCCACAGATTTAGAATGTGTTGGGTTGAGGTCAGATGCAGGTTTTCGTCACGGGCAATCAGACGAATAATCTTTGAGTTACCTTCCATGAGTTCGCGTTCGGCGAAAGCAAAGGTACAAGCGAACGAGACGTAGAAACGAATGGCTTCCAGTGCATTAACGGAATTCATGCAAAGGTACATTTTTTTCTTCAGTTCACGCATGGTGACAACGTAGGGCTCGCCGTCTAATTCGTAGGTGCCTTCGCCGCGTGTTTGCCAAAGCTGGGTCGCGTAAATCAAATCGTCGTAGTATCGAGAGATGTCGGTAGCACGACGTTTGATCTCTTCGTTGTCCACGATGTCTTCGAAGATTTCGCTGGGATCAACAAACAGATTCCGCAAAATGTGCGTGTAAGAGCGAGAGTGAATGGTCTCGAAAAATGACCACGTCTCTACCCAGGTTTCTAACTCTGGTAAAGAGATAATTGGCAAAAACGCAATGTTCGGGCTGCGGCCCTGCACTGAGTCAAGCAATGTCTGGTATTTCAGGTTAGAAATAAAGATGTGTTTTTCAGGTTCACTGAGCTTTTGAAAGTCTACCCGGTCGCGACTTACATCGACTTCTTCAGGGCGCCAGAAAAAGCTGATTTGCTTTTCGATGAGCTTTTCAAAGATCGAATGTTTTTGCTGGTCGTATCGGGCAACGTTAACCGGCTTGCCGAAAAACATGGGTTCATCAAGTTGGTTTGTTTTTTCTTGATTAAACGTGGTGTATTTCATAGTTTCAAATCACTTCACTAGCGCAAAAAATCGCCCGACATCATAGCCGGGCATTATTTTTATATTAGATCTTACAGGCGCCGCCTGCGCAATCGTCATCTTCAGTCTCCACAACCGCTTGTGCCTGCGGTTTTGTTTCAGCCTGATTGGCTTCAGCAGGGGCCGCATCAGCAGCACCGTCGCGGGTGTTGTGGTAGTAAAGGGTCTTAACACCCAGCTTGTACGCCGTTAATAAGTCTTTCAGTAGTAAGCGCATTGGCACTTTACTGTTTTCATACTTAGACGGGTTATAACTGGTGTTTGCAGAGATTGTCTGGTCAATAAACTTCTGCATAATGCCGCACAGTTGCAGGTAACCATCGTTAGACGGGATATCCCACAGCAATTCGTACTGGTCTTTCAGACGCTCGTACTCAGGAACAACCTGTTTCAGCACACCATCTTTACTGGACTTAATACTGATATGACCGCGAGGTGGTTCAATACCGTTAGTGGCATTTGAAATCTGCGATGAGGTCTCAGATGGCATCAGAGCAGACAGGGTAGAGTTGCGTAAACCGTGCTCTACGATTTCTGCGCGTAACCCTTCCCAGTCCAGGTGCAGTGGTTCATCACATACGCTGTCCAAGTCTTTCTTGTAGGTGTCGATTGGCAGAATACCTTTGGCGTATGTCGTTTCGTTGAATTTAGGACACGCGCCTTTTTCTTTAGCCAGGTTAACCGATGCTTTTAGCAAGTGATACTGCATGGCTTCGAAGGTGCGGTGAACCAAACCATTCGCACTGAAATCTGAGTATTTCACGCCGTTTTTCGCCAGGTAATAAGCGAAGTTAATAACGCCTATACCCAACGTACGACGATTCATTGTTGCATTGTAGGCCGCAGGAACAGGGTAGTCCTGGTAGTCTAACAAGCTATCCAGGGCGCGGACCGCAAGGTCTGACAATTCTTCAAATTCGTCAAGTGATTTGATTGCACCCAGGTTGAACGCCGACAGCGTACACAATGCAATTTCGCCGTTTTCGTCGTTTACGTGCTCAAGCGGCTTGGTTGGCAGTGCAATTTCCAGACACAGGTTGCTTTGACGTACCGGGGCAACAGCCGGATCAAACGGGCTGTGGGTATTACAGTGGTCAACGTTTTGCAGATAGATACGGCCAGTGCTGGCACGTTCCTGCATGAACAAGCTGAACAATTCCATGGCTTTGATACGCTTCTTGCGAATCGACTCGTCCTGTTCGTATTTAACGTACAGTTCTTCAAACTTGGGCTGGTCGGCAAAGAAGGCGTCGTAAAGGCCTGGGACGTCTGACGGACTGAACAAAGTAATGTAGTCGTCCTTCATCATGCGCTGGTACATGAGCTTATTGAACTGTACACCGTAATCCAGGTGGCGAACGCGGTTTTCTTCCACACCACGGTTATTCTTCAATACCAGTAGCGATTCAATTTCAAGGTGCCACAGTGGGTAGAACAACGTGGCTGCGCCACCGCGAACACCGCCCTGAGAGCAGCTCTTCACCGCCGTTTGGAAATATTTATAGAACGGAATGCATCCGGTGTGGAACGCTTCACCACCGCGAATTGGGCTGCCTAGTGCACGGATTCGACCTGCATTCACACCGATACCGGCGCGTTG
>NZ_CFIDRX010000020.1:0-35483 GCF_984433645.1 Marisediminitalea sp. | reverse complement strand
GTTTCTGCAACTGATAAACCGCGAGCTTTAATGTGTCCAGTGATATCACGTTCTCGATTTGCTGCTCGTTTGCCGCCATTACGCGGTCCAGCACAGCCATATCCAATCCGGCGTTGTGCAGCACCCATACGTGGGAATGTGCATACTGGCTGAGTTTCTTAAGCGCATCCCTTACATGCACGCCTTGTGCAATAGTATCCGCGGTTAGCCCGTGGATTACCGGGCTCTGTTCTAAATCGCCAGATGCGCGTACCACTTCGTAGTAACAGGAAGACACATCAATACTGCCTGCCTTACCTTCTACCCAGCCAATCGAGGTAATCTTCGCCTTCTTGGGGTCCAGTGACGTCAGCTCTAAATCAATTGCCAGCAAGGGCATATCACGCAGCATTTGATGCTTGCGCTCTTCGGGTAACAAAGTGCCTCCCGCCATCCAGCGTTGGATACGCCCCCACCACGAAAGCGACGGCGCAGACGCATTACTCACGACATACCTCCAGAAAATTTCATTACCGCAGCTTGCTGGGCGCGATCAATGGCTTTAAATGCCGCTTTAAGCTGGTGCTTTTCTATGGAGGATAAGTCGCTAATCGACACACAATTATCTGTTACTTTATTTTGCAACTGATGCCGCCAACGCAAACGGGTCAGGAATAGCCAGATATCCCGCAGGTTATTGGCATCTCTCGACGATAACCCGGCACCGGCAGGCAAGCTGGCTAAACGCGCCAACGTAGAGGGCATCGTCAATCCGTTGTCGAGCGCATAGAGTCTTACCAGGTTATTAATGATGGCAATGGCTTTTACCTTCAGATCAATGGCATCCTTTACGCTATGGCCTTTTTCAAATACAAACTTCTGAAACATCGATAACGGCACAGAATCACTGTTTGCCTGACGTGCTAATGCCGCCAGAAACATTTTCTGCTTCAACAAAGGCGCTCGTGCCAATTGCATTTTTCTGAACAACTCTACATCGCCGGCCGCAGCCCGTGCATCCAGGAAGATATTAAAGTACATGATGGCTTTAGATGTTGGCTGCTTTACCCACTGCTGTGCTTCGTGAATGGCATCGTCGAGTGACAAACGCAGCTCCGGGTTGCTGGCCATAATATTCCCCGGGCATAGCTTGATGCCGCATTTACCCAACCCGTTACACACATAGTCTGCCATGCCCGCAAAATACTCGGCTTCTTGCTCATTTGGGGTGCGTGCCAATAACAGACCATTGTCCTGATCTGACCCCATCGTCTGGTCTTCCCGCGCCTGAGAGCCATACACAATCCAGGTATAAGGTATAGGCGCAGAGCCATGCTGTTGCTGATAGAAGGTAATCAGCTTGCGCGTCATAATATCCGTCGCCTGTGCCAGCACTTTGCCGGCAATGTCATAATCCCCGGGGCGCTTGGCGTGGGTTGCCAAATAGTGCGGCATTTGCCACGACAGCCGTGTCAGTTCATACAGATTCTCTGCCTTGGACAGTTCGCCAATAATAAACAGCACGTTGCCTTTCTGATGACGAATGATATCAGACGCCGTTACCATGCCCATGGGTTGACGGGATACCCGGTCGACCACCGGCAAGTGATGAATGTTGCGTTCACTCATAAGTGCCATGGCGTCAAACATAGTGCGGTTTTGCGTGATCATGGCGGGCTTGTCGGTCATGATTGTCGATACGGGTAAGCCAACATCTAACGCTGTGGCAACAACCCGATTGCGCAGATCTCTGTCGGTGACAATCCCCGCCAGTTTTTCGTTTTCTGTGATCAGCAGCGAGGACACATTGTTTTCACTCATCAATTCAGCGGCCTGCTGCACCGACAGCCCAATATCCGCACTTACGGGCTGGCGCTCTATCACTTCGTTCAGTGATTTATAAAGCCACATGGAATTTGAGTCCTGGACCGCCTGGTTTTGCAGCGCCTCGCTCTTTGTACCTTCGAAAAAGTTAGCCACTTCCGGCGTCGACAGCAGCGCTTTAAACGCTTCTGACTCAAAGCAATACACCAGCCCCGGGCTGTCAATTTTCACTTCTATAGGATGGGATACGCCATCAATAATACTGTGAAACCCGAAGTAGTCTCCTTCACTTAAGTGGCGTTCTGGTCCGTCGCTGTCTTTTACCGAAAACTGACCGCTTTGAATCAAAAACAACCTGTCGGCATTTTCCTGTAATAACTGATTCTGGTTCTCCGCCGCCAGATAGATAAGCCTGGCGTGTTTAGCCAAATCCTGTAACGCATCGTCAGCCAGCACATCAAATGGCGCAGATGTTTTTAAGAAATCCAGTACCTGTTGGGGTGTCGCACTCATTATTGCCTCCCATCCCGCCCGTGAAAACCTTGTTGTTACATATAAGTGTAGCGCCTTTGCGGTTTATAACGGGTGAACCAGATCAAAGACGTATCAGCTATTTACACCAGGATTCACTCTAAAATAACCCCTGGTGTAAATCCTTTATATAAAAGTTAATGGCCGAAGAGTAAAAAGGCCCATCCGAGGATGAGCCTTTCTTTATAACGCTAGTTCAGTTTAGTGAGCTGATGCATCACCGGCACCTTTAGGGAAGCGGATGCTTTCCACCAGGTCCTGAATTTCCTGAGGCGCTTCGTCAGTCATCTTGTACACGCCGTAGGCAACTGCGAAGTTAACAATCATACCCAGTGTACCAATACCTTCTGGTGAAATACCGAACCACCAGTTAGCAGGCACGTTGGCTGCCGGATTGATAAACTTGAAGTAGATGATGTATGCCGCTGTGAACGCGATACCCGCAATCATCCCCGCGATAGCACCTTTATCATTCATACGCTTGCTAAAGATACCCATAATAATCGCTGGGAAGAAACTGGATGCCGCGAGTCCGAACGCGAAGGCGACCACCTGCGCTACGAATCCTGGCGGGTTAATCCCGAAGTAACCGGCAATCACAATCGCCACACCTGCTGCGAGTCGTGCATAGAACAACTCGGCTTTATCGGTAATGTTTGGCGCAAAGTTACGTTTCAGTAAGTCATGTGATACCGAGGTAGAGATTACCAGCAGCAGACCCGCCGAGGTAGACAGTGCCGCAGCTACACCACCAGCGGCCACCAGTGCGATTACCCATGCAGGCAGATTCGCAATCTCTGGGTTAGCCAGTACCATGATGTCACGGTCAACTTTCACTTCGTTTTTGCTAGCCGGGTCGTCAATGCTACCAGCAGCATAGAACATTTTGCCGTCGCCATTCTTATCCTTAAAGGTTATCAGGCCAGTTTGCTCCCAGTTCTTAATCCAACTTGGTGCTTCGGCGTAAGATGTACCCTGCATGTCTGTACCATTGATGGTTTCAATCATGTTTACACGACCGAATGAAGCCAGAGCCGGTGCAGTTGTGTAAAGAATAGCGATGAATACCAGCGCCCAACCCGCACTCTTACGCGCATCACGTACTTTAGGTACCGTGAAGAAGCGAACGATTACGTGAGGCAGACCCGCAGTACCTACCATCAGAGCGAAGGTAATGAAGAAGACGTCGATGGTGCTCTTCGTACCGGACGTATATTCATTAAAGCCGAGTTCGACGGAGAGGTTGTCGAGTTTCTCCAACATGTACATCCCCGACCCGTCAGCCAGTGTCGCACCGAAAGCGGTTTGAGGAAGAATGTGACCTGTTACCATCATTGAGATGAACACAACAGGTACGATGTAAGCAAAAATCAGTACGCAGTACTGAGCAACCTGTGTATAGGTGATACCTTTCATGCCACCTAAAACAGTGTAGAAGAATACAATTGCCATACCAATAACCACACCGGTTACGATATCAACTTCCAGGAAGCGGCTGAATACCACGCCCACACCACGCATCTGACCTGCAACGTAGGTAAAACATACGAAGATGGCACAGAAAACGGCGACCGTACGGGCAGTTTGTGAGTAGTAGCGATCACCAATGAAATCCGGTACAGTAAATTTACCGAACTTACGCAGGTATGGTGCAAGACATAGTGCCAACAGTACGTAACCACCAGTCCAGCCCATCAGGTAAACTGCGCCGTCGTATCCCATAAAGGAAATCAGACCGGCCATGGAAATAAACGATGCGGCTGACATCCAGTCTGCTGCGGTTGCCATACCGTTCATGACAGGTGGAACACCGCCACCGGCTACATAGAAGTCAGTGGTTGAACCAGCGCGAGCCCAAATCGCGATTGCGATATACAGAGCAAAGGAAGCGCCAACGATGATAAAGGTTAATAATTGAACATCCATTGGACTACTCCTCGTCTACGCCGTATTTTTTGTCCAGTGCGTTCATTTTGGCCATATAGACAAAAATGAGCGCAACAAATACGTATATTGCACCTTGCTGTGCGAACCAGAATCCCAGCTTGAAGCCAAAGAATTGGATGTTATTCAGCACATCAACAAAAAGGATGCCGCAGCCAAAAGACACGACAAACCAGATTACTAACAATTTGGCGAGGAGGGAGAGATTCTCCTTCCAGTACGCCGTTTTGTCGTCATCACTTTTAAATGCCATCTTTCCGTCCTCGTAAATAGGTTAACTCGATGTATTATTTTTACATTTTCCTAACGACAAGCTTCTCAGGCGACTTTAGCGTTTTTGACTTTTGTTCTACATCGCAAAAATCGCCTAAAAACCGCATAATTAGGAGCTTCGGATATACTCTAGTCGCGCAAAATCAATCTAGGAATGAGACCATGGTCGTAGGTCAGGTATTAGAGGGTTGCGTATAATGTCATCAATATTGTTAAAAACCTGTTAGGACAAGGCATGACGTTCGGTTGGGTTACACTGGCACTGCTGTATTTATTTTTGTTGTTTAACATTGCCAGTTGGGGTGACAAAAACTCCCCTACCGCCAGATGGATAACCTCTCACCCGGTGATCTACTCACTGGCGCTGGCAATTTACTGTACCGCCTGGACGTTCTTTGGTGCGGTCGGTCAGGCATCCCGAGACACCTGGATTTACCTGCCCATATTATTAGGCCCAGTGCTGGTCTATATTTTGGGATATCGTTTCATATATAAACTTACTTTGGTGAGTAAGAAACAGCACATCAACACCATTGCCGACTTTATTGCTTCGCGATACGGCAAACGACAGGCCGTCGCACTGCTGGTTACTATCATCGCGCTACTCGCCACCATTCCTTACATCGCACTACAACTAAAAGCAATTGGCGCTACGTTTAAACTGCTTACCAATCAACCTAACAGCCAGTTTATTATTGTCATTTCAACGGCGTTTATTGCGTTGTTCGCAATTTATTTTGGTACCAAACAAACCGACGTTACCGAATATCGTCGCGGCCTTATTCTGGCTATTTCATTTGAGTCGACGATTAAATTACTGGCGCTGGTGCTGGTTGCCTTTGTGGGCTATCAGGCGTGGTACAATCTGGAAAGCGCACCGATTCTGGAGCGCTTTGTCAGCGACGAAGCCCTGTCGCAGTTCTCCTCGTTCACGTTCTTCGCGCAAACCATTATGGCCGCCGCCGCGGTTATTTGCTTACCCCGTCAGTTTCACGTTGCAATCGTAGACAACCTGAGTCTGAACCACCTGAAAACGGCTCGCTGGCTGTTCCCGTTGTACCTATTGGTCACCGCCGCTGTTATTCCTGTTATAGCCATGGCCGGGCAAGCAGTGTTTAGCGGTCAGAATGTCGAGCCAGATACCTATGTGTTGTCTTTGGCCATTTATTCAGAATCCCTGCTGCTGCAAATTATTGTGTTTGTGGGTGGGCTTTCTGCAGCCACGGCCATGATCATTGTGGCTACGCTGACGCTGAGTACCATGCTAACTAACGACGTGGTGCTACCCCGTCTACTTGCGGTAAAGCAACATTCCGCGACCTATGGCGATTACGGTAAACGCATCAGGCTGATCCGCCGAATTATCATTGGCATCATATTGTTGCTGGCTTTCTTGTATCACCAACAAATGACAGGCAGTCGGTCGCTGCACTCTATTGGTTTGATCGCCTTCTCGCTGGTGATTCAGCTGCTACCCGCCGTTATTGGCGGATTGTACTGGAAGCGTGGTCACGCCCACGGCGTCTACGCCGGACTTATGGTCGGCTTGATCACCTGGGTTTTGTGGTTGGTGCTGCCCATCGTAAACAGCACTATGTCGGAATACGAGCAAAGTGAGTTACTTAGCCAGGGGGCCATTATCAGCCTGATTGCGAATTTGCTCGCTTATGTGCTGTTCTCCTGGTTTGCCCCTGCCCGACTCATTGACCGGATTCAGGCTGAAGCCTTTGTATCTCCGGCAGATGCGCGTAATACCCCGGCGAAAAACCAAAGTATCAACGTCACCATTGCTGATCTCATTACCCTGCTATCTACCTTTATGGGGTCGGGGCGCTGCCAGCAGTTAGTCAATGAATACCAGCAGTTACACCATTGTACCGTTGAACGAACAGAGCCACCTGACGAAGCCTTTATGGCCTTTTGCGAACGCGCACTGGGTGGGGTAATTGGCGCATCCAGCGCCAAGGCGTTAATCGATTCGGTGTTGCGCGGTAAGAAGCTAGACTTCACCGAGGTCATTAACTTCTTCGATGACACCACCCAGGCCATGCAATTCAATATGACGGCCTTGTTAACCTCGCTGGAGAACATGGACCAGGGGATCAGTGTCATCGACAAGCACCTGAATCTGGTGGCCTGGAACAAGCAATACGCCGCTTTGTACAATTATCCCGAAGAATTACTCGTTGTGGGTACGCCAATTGAAAAGCTCATGCGCTACAACGCAGAACGCGGTGAGTTCGGGCGCGAAGACATTGAAGCCGAAGTCGAGAAGCGCCTGGAGCATCTGAAATCTGGTACCCCTCACCGTTTTACCCGTCAACGCAGTGATGGCCGCGTCATAGAAATGGTCGGCAACCCGCTTCCCGGCGGCGGCTTTGTAACCAGCTTTAACGACATCACCGGTCACGTTGAGATCCAGCAGGCGCTGGAAGAATCCAATATCGACCTGGAACACCGCATTAAAAAGCGCACGGAAGAAGTGCACTCCATAAACGCCGAACTCCGTCTGGAAATCGAGCGCAGACGCGACATCGAAAAAGAACTTATCCGCGCGCGAAAAGCCGCAGAAGACGCTAATGCCAGTAAAACACGCTTCCTGGCACTAGCAAGCCACGATGTGTTGCAACCACTCAATGCAGCAAAATTATACGTATCAGCCCTACAAGAAGCGTATTTACCCGACTCTGTGGTCAACATTGTCAATAAACTGAGCCACTCTGTGATGTCGAGTGAAGCGCTGATTGCCACCTTACTGGATATTGCCCGGCTTGATCAGGGCGAGCTGAAGCCGAACCCTGAACCCATTAATATCCGCGAGTTATGTGGGCCGATCGTTGACGAAATGACCATGCGGGCAAAAGAGAAAGGGATTGTCTTAAAAACCCGGCTGCCCGATTACTGGGTCTATGCCGACAAAACCTTTTTGTACCGAATTTTACAAAACTTGCTGTCAAATGCGGTTAAATACACTGAACACGGCAAAGTGTTGCTGTCTGCCAGAAAACGAGACGGGAAGATTCTCCTCGAAGTGCGCGATACAGGTATTGGTATTTCACAAGAACAACAAGCGCTGATCTTCAGCGATTTCTATCGCACAAATGAAAGTGCTGAGCATGGTATTGGGCTTGGTTTAGGTGTTGTCCGGCGCTTGAGCCACCAAATGCAATGTAAAATCCACGTGGACTCAGAAGTCGGTCGAGGCAGCTGTTTCTCGCTCAGTTTTCCTGTATCAACACCACAGATCGCTCAACAACAAACGCAGGGTAATCCGACGGCTTCATTTGGTAGCTTGCGCGTACTGTGCGTAGACGACCAGCAGGAAAACCTGGATGCCATGCAAACCCTGTTGGAACGTTGGGGGATCAGCGTAGTATTGGCTGACAACTGGGATGATGCCATAAAGCAAGCCGATATTTTCTCGCCGCAAATCCTGTTGATGGACTATCAATTGGGTAACGGTGTGAATGGTCTGGACCTGATAGAAGCTATCAGGCAGCACCTGGATGTGGTACTTCCGGCGTCTTTGGTTACCGCTACCCATGACGAGGACTTGGTAACACGCTGTAAAGAACAAGGCGTTAACTACCTGAGCAAACCTCTGAAGCCAGCCAAATTGCGTGCTCTGCTTAAAAGTATGACCCGACATGTTAAAGCGGCGCGTCATTGAACGCGCGCCGGCTTAATCTGCAGGCAAATAAACTGCTGTCCAAATTCTGAATGCGGTTGATTTATCTGGTTATTCGATTAGGTTTAAACAACAAGTGATGTGACTGGTCGATTAGCAACACTATCGAAATCCCTCACCGTCACGACAAATATTATTCGGTTTACATTCCTGAGTATGCAGGCAAAGTACACCGGTTTTTAACCCCCTGCGAACAGGCCAGATTATGCGTATTGCAATCTTATCCCGTAACCCAAAATTGTATTCTACCCGCCGTCTTAAAGAAGCTGGCGAACAACGCGGTCACACCGTTGACATTATTGACACCATGCATTGCTACATGGACATTACCAGCAGCAATCCGTCTGTTCGCTACAACGGTAAGAAGCTACCTAAATATGACGCCGTAATTCCGCGTATTGGCGCATCGGTGAGCTTTTATGGCACATCCGTAGTCCGTCAGTTCGAAATGATGGGCACTTACAGTATCAATGAATCCGTTGCCATCAGCCGCTCACGCGACAAATTGCGTTCATTGCAGCTGTTGTCGCGCAAGGGCATTGGTTTGCCACGTACTGGCTTTGCTCACCACCCTGACAAAGTTGACGACGTTATTAAGAACGTTGGCGGTGCACCGGTTGTAATTAAACTGCTGGAAGGTACTCAGGGTATCGGCGTTGTACTGGCCGAAACACAAAAAACCGCAGAAGCAATTATTGAAGCTTTCATGGGTCTGAATGCCAGTATTTTGGTGCAGGAATACATCAAGGAAGCCGGCGGTTCAGACATCCGCTGTTTCGTCGTCGGTGGCAAAGTAATTGCTGCTATGAAGCGTCAGGCGGCACCGGGGGAATTCCGTTCAAATCTGCATCGTGGTGGGTCAGCGAGCCTGGTTCGCCTGTCTCCTGCAGAACGTAAAACTGCCGTTGATGCAGCGCGCACTCTGGGCCTGAACTGCTGTGGTGTTGACATTTTACGCTCGAATAACGGCCCGGTTGTAATGGAAGTCAACTCGTCACCAGGACTGGAAGGTATCGAAGCGGCAACCAACAAAGATGTTGCCGGTATGATCATTGAATTTATTGAAGGTTCGGCTAAGCCGAACAACACCAGAACGAAAGGGAAAGGCTAATGGCCATTGCACCATTGGAAATTGGCGGTGAAATCATTGCACCGGGAGAAACCAAGAAAATAGCCTTGGACATGCCTCCGTTGTATACCGCCACCAGCATGAACATACCGGTATTTGTAAAGCGCGGTAAGCGCGCCGGACCCACTATGTTTGTCAGTGCCGCTATTCACGGCGACGAACTAAATGGGATTGAAATCGTCTCGCGCCTCATTCGCTCCAAAAGCATTGCGAATTTAAAAGGCACCTTGATTGCTGTTCCAATGGTAAATGTGTACGGCGTACTGAATCAGTCCCGTTACTTACCGGACCGACGTGACCTGAACCGGAGCTTTCCGGGCAGCCGAAAAGGCAGCCTTGCTGGTCGTCTGGCTTACTTGTTCTACAAGGAAGTGGTGAGCAAATGTGACTTCGGTATCGATTTACACACAGGCGCTATTCATCGCAGTAATTTGCCACAGATCCGCGCAAACCTGGATGATCCGGAAGTACTGGAAATGGCCAAGGCGTTTGGTGTACCTGTATTGTTGAATGCTGATATCCGCGACGGTTCGTTACGCCAAACAGCCAGTGAAGACGGTATAAAGATTTTGCTTTATGAAGCGGGTCAGGCCCTGCGTTATGACGAGTTTTCAATTCGGGCTGGCGTAAAAGGCATTATCAATACCATGCGCCACATGGGCATGCTGAACAAAAGCCGCAGCAAAAAAGCCGTCGCGATAACACCGTTTATTGCCCGTGCAAGCGGTTGGGTGCGCGCACCAGAGAGCGGCTTTATTACGCACTCTGCGCAACTTGGTGATCATGTCGAAAAAGGGGACGTACTGGCTGTGATTGCAGATTCATTCGGCACCTTTCAGGCAAATATCATCAGCCCGGCGGAAGGCGTGGTGATCGGCAAACAAAATATCCCGCTTACGCAGGAAGGCGAGGCGATATATCACATTGCTTACTTTAAGGCCCCGGATACTGTGGCTGAACAAGTGGAGCTGTTACAAGACAATCTGGTTTCAACTGAATCAACACTGGTACTCTGATCATGGCTGGTACAAAAAAACCGAAGCAGTTAATTGGTGCGCTGGAATGTGCAAATTTGCCGGAATTAGGCATTTATAACCTGACAATGCGTGTCGACACAGGTGCGGCGACCTCGTCATTGCACGTTGACAACATTGAAGAGTTTAAACGCGACGACGAGCGTTGGATTCGATTTGATATTCATCCCGACATCCACGACGTCGCTAAGACAGTGCGTTGTGAATATAAAGTGCTAAGTCAGAAGAAAATTAAAAGCTCCACCGCTACCCGGGAAAAACGCTATGTGATAAAAACCCGGTTAGAACTGGGCAAGCGAGCCTGGAAAATAAAGCTGACACTAACAGACCGTTCAGAAATGACCTATTTGATGCTATTAGGTCGCCAGGCTATGACTGGCAAGTGTATTGTTGATCCCGGGCTGGAATTTTGCGTGTCTACTGCGTCCTGACCGCACAAAAGCCTGCCATATTTAAAATGCAGGCGCTCGCCGTTATATCCGCTATACTGGTCTGAAGAAGTATTGCTGAGAAATAGCCGTGAAGTACGTCAGGATCTGGGTTATTACCCTAACCGTCTCGCTATTCGTGTCTTTTGCACATGCAAAGGACACCTCAGTGGTGCAACAGGAAGATGTTCGAATCCCTCGCCCAGCGCCTGGCACAACAGATATTTACCACTATATTGTCGAATTACTATCTCGGGCATTAGCCGTTACAGAACGGGAATATGGTCAGCTTAAAGTAGTCACTAACCCGGAAACCACGCCCCAGCAACGTCAATTGATGAACCTGTCAAATGGCAATACCGATATCGCCTGGTCGATTACCAGCGAAGAGCGTGAGTCGCGCTACACACCGGTTCGAGTACCTCTTATTGGCGGTCTGTTTGGCTACCGGGTGTTTTTAGTGCGCGCAGATGATAAGCGCTTTAATTACGCCCCTTCATTACCAGACTTAAAGGCCATGACGGCTATTCAGGGCGCCAACTGGCCAGACACTCACATTCTGCAGTTCAACGAGTTTAGCGTGCTTGGTACCTACGGAAGCGGCCATATGCTATTGCATCGCAAAATGGTCGATTATTTCCCGCGTGCTATTCATGAGGTTTCACAGGAATTATTGGAATACCCGCAATTTGCCCTTAACGTCGCCCCACAACTTGCGCTTAAATACGACAATCCGATGTTCTTTTTCGTAAGCAAAAAGCATCCACGCCTGGCAGAACGCCTGACCAAAGGGTTAACGACCCTTTATAACACAGGCGAGATGTTGACCCTGCTGACTCAGCAACCTTTTTATGCAGACGCTGAAGAAATGCTATTTGGACGGGAAATTTACGTTTTGCAAAACCCGCTTCTTACCGAAGAGACCAAAGCGGCCCTCGCGAAGTTTCGTTAAGTTACGCATTTTTTGTCGACTATCGGCATAGAATAATGACGATCCTTCACTATACTCAGATTAGACAGCTGCTCTAAAGGGCCAGTTTTTTCATGTTCAGGCGATTGTTTTTATTAACATTGTTTTCTTTTTTATTACTGCCGATACGCCTATCGGCCAGTGAGCCTGCGCGTAACACCCGCGTCTACATTCCCAATTATGAACCCGGCACTACCGATATCTATCATTATGTAGTTACACTGCTTAATCTCGCGATGGCTCAAACAGAATCAGAGTACGGTCCGGTTCAAATAATCGCAAATCCGGCAGCTACGCCGCAACAACGTCAATTTTTGAATTTGCGGAACGGGCGAACAGACATAATGTGGTCAGTTACCACCTTCGAACGCGAGCAACACCATCATGTAATCCGAATCCCACTTACCGGAGGAATGTTTGGTTACCGTGTTCTGCTGGTCAGTCAGGACAATCCCCTGTTTATTACCGAAATTGCGTTAGACCAGCTAAAGCAACTGAGCGCAGTTCAGGGTAGTGACTGGCCGGATACTGATATCCTCAAGTATCACGGTTTTAATGTGTCGACCAGTGTTTACAGCAGTGCTTTCAAGTTGCTGGACAAAGGCATGGTAGATTACTTTCCCAGAGCGGTGCATGAGGTATTTGAGGAGCTCAGTACGCATCGCGATTTAGCAATTGAAGTGGAAAGCCACATAGCGCTGCAATATCACAATCCTATGTTCTTTTTTGTCAGTGAGCACCGGCCGGAACTTGCTGAACGGCTCGAAGTAGGTCTGCAACGACTCTATGAAAATGGTGATTTACAGCGTCTGCTTTATTCTCAGCACTTTTATATTCGGGCCAGAAATCTGTTAAAGGACAGAACGGTGCACCCGCTGTCAAACCCCCTGTTAACTGAAGAAACCCGTGAGGCTTTGTCCCACTACCCCTCTCCGCTTTCAAGCTCACTTTAAGCACATTTGCCAGTAGCCAACATCTCGCCATACCGAGAACTTATAACCAATACGTTCAAATTGAGCGACTTTTCGCATACCTACTTTTTCATGTAATGCGACACTGGCGGGATTTGGCAGTGTAATTCCCCCCACCACAGTATTAATGTTTAATGCTCGGAGTCTGTCTATAAGTGCTTGATAGAGATATGTTCCGAGTCCTTGCCCAACAGCATGCCGCGCCAGATACACCGTCGACTCGACCGAGAAACGATACGCACTGCGCGCTTTCCATTTTGTAGCGTAAGCATAGCCAACAATTATCGAATCCCGCTCTAGTACAATCCAGGGTAATGACGTAGCTATAACATCATCTATTCTGACTGCCATTTGCGATGCTGTGACGGGTTCTTCTTCGAAAGTTACCGGGGTTTGGACAACATAATAATTGTATATCGATGCAATGGCTTCTGCATCTTCCGAGCAAGCATCTCTTATCACAGGGCTTCCTTCTACCTGCCAGCGTTAAGGGATCTCCAGATTACTGGACTGGTGGCTCCAGTTCCAGCTGTGAGGCAATCAACACTGCCTGAGTGCGGTTGTTAATACCGAGTTTTTTGAAAATGGCAGTAACATGCGCTTTCACCGTAGCCTCGGCAATGTCCAGGTTATAACCAATCTGTTTATTCAACAGTCCGTCGCGCATGTAACACAGCACTTTGTACTGGGAAGGGGTCAGGCTTGATACCTTGTCGGCCAATTCAGAGAACTCTTCGTCAACATCCTGAATTTTTTCACTGATCGACTCAGGTAACCAAATATCGCCATCCAAAATTGACTGAACAGCTTTGGCAATATCGTCGGCACTGGTGGTTTTGGGTATAAAACCCAGCGCACCCACACCCACGATTTTAGAAATGATGGTGGCGTCCTCAGTACCTGATACTACGGCAACCGGTAAGTCGGGATAAAGCTTGCGAATATGCAATAAACCAAAGAGGTCGTTGCTGCCGGGCATGTGCAGGTCCAGCAATAACAAATCGACATCCTGCTTTTGCAGAATGTCGACTGTTGCAGTGAGGTCCCCGGCCTCCAACAAGGTGAGGTCGGGTAATGATAACGATAACGCGCCCTTTAACGCATCGCGGTATAAAGGGTGATCATCGGCAATTAGCAGCGTTATCATTATCTCTCCGTATTACTTGTTAAGACGCTCCTCGATGAGTGTATCAACAACCGACGGATCCGCCAACGTTGAGGTATCACCCAGTTGCTCGTGCTCGTTCGCGGCAATCTTACGCAGAATACGACGCATGATCTTACCTGAACGTGTCTTAGGCAGACCGCGAGACCATTGAATCATGTCTGGCGTGGCGATTGGGCTAAGCTCAGTACGCACCCAAGCGCGAATTTCCTTGGTTAGCGCTTCGTCTGGGTCAACACCTTCGTTTGGTGTGATATACACATAAATGCCCTGACCTTTAATGTCATGCGGGTAGCCAACCACAGCGGCTTCAGCCACTTTAGGGTGTGCCACCAGCGCACTTTCAATTTCAGCAGTCCCCAAACGGTGACCAGACACGTTCAGTACGTCATCAACACGCCCTGTGATCCAGTAGTAACCGTCTTCGTCGCGACGCGCACCGTCACCGGTGAAGTAAACGCCCTTGTAAGCACTGAAATACGTGTTGATAAAGCGCTCGTGGTCGCCGTAAACCGTGCGGGCCTGGCTTGGCCAGCTATCTTTAATTACCAGGTTACCTTCGTTTGCACCTTCAAGCTCATTGCCTTCAGCATCAAACAGTGCAGGCTGAATACCGAACATAGGGCGTGACGCAGAGCCTGGCTTCAACGGTGTTGCACCTGGTAACGGGGTAATCATCATGCCGCCCGTTTCGGTTTGCCACCAGGTGTCCATAATCGGACAACGGCTTTCACCGATAACGCGGTAATACCATTCCCACGCTTCAGGGTTAATTGGCTCACCCACTGAACCCAACAGGCGCAGCGATGACAAATCACAGCCTTCCACCGGCGCATCGCCGTGTGCCATCAGGGCACGGATTGCTGTAGGCGCGGTGTACAGTGAGTTAACTTTGTATTTTTCAACAACCTGAGCAATACGACGTACGTCAGGGTAAGTCGGTACGCCTTCAAAGAAGACCTGCGTGGCACCGTTAATTAACGGGCCATAAACCATGTAACTGTGACCCGTGATCCAGCCCACATCCGCAGTACACCAATAGATGTCATCTTCGCGATAATCAAACGCATACTTGAAGGTCATTGCGGTGTATAACAAATAGCCGCCTGTGGTGTGTACCACGCCTTTTGGTGTGCCGGTAGAGCCTGATGTATACAGAATAAACAGCGGGTCTTCTGCGTTCATCACCTCTGGTTCACACTGGGCAGAACAGTCTTCTACCAGTGCATCCCACCACACATCCACATCGTCATTAAACTCTACGTCGCCACCGGTTAACTTGTGCACGATAACGTTTGTGATAGATGGACACGCACCATTCGCCAATGCACGGTCTACGTTGGCCTTCAGCGGAACACTGCGTCCAGCACGACGACCTTCGTCGCACGTAATCACGACTTTCGCAGAGCTGTCGTTGATGCGGTCGGCGATGGCGTTAGGAGAAAAGCCACCAAAGATAACGGAATGAACCGCACCAATGCGCGCACATGCCAACATGGCATAAGCAGCCTGAGGTACCATTGGCATGTAAACCGCAACACGGTCGCCTTTACCTACACCTAGCTTTTTCAGGCCATTCGCTAACTTACATACTTCATAGTGCAGTTGCTGATAGCTGATTTCTTCACTGTCTTCCGGCGAATCACCTTCCCAGAACAACGCGGTTTTCTTGGCATGCTCAGCCAAATGTCTGTCGATACAGTTATAGCTGGCATTAATCTCGCCATCTTCGAACCATTTAATCGATACTGTACTGGGATCGAAGGTGGTGTTTTTAACTTTTGTTGGTTTTGTGTACCAATCCAGCGTACTGGCATATTCACCCCAGAACCCCTCTGGGTCGTCGACAGACTGCTTATACATTTGATCGTATTGCTCCTGGGTCAAATGAGTCGACGCTTTGATACTTTCCGGAACCGGATAAATCTTGCTGGCAGTCATATGAATTGCCTCCAATTTTCAAATAAATTACAGTGATATGTATTGGTAGATCAATGTAGCTTTTCCTGACCAAAGCAAAATGAGACTTTGGTCTTAGCGAGCGCTAAATTTCTATTTAGTTAAGAAGAACTACTCCCTCAATGTTACGACTTTCGTCTTATAGACCATCCGCTTATTTGCAATTGTTCTAAACTCATCCAAATTAAGAGTCGTTAACTACATTTTTACACTTTTTTTACTAATCATCCAATTCCTAAACAAACGGGACGAGAAAACATGAAACACACATTAAAAAAAGTTACCGGCGCCGTTACCCTGGCATTAACCGGCTTAACCATGGCATCAGCCAATGCCGCTTCACTGGGCTCGACTGAAGTTAAATACACAGGCTACATCAAAGTAGATGGTATCTACAGCGACTACTCGAACGGTGAAGGTCATCCGCTTAATCGTGATTTTTACGTTCCGTCAACCATTGCCGTTGGCAGCGCAGACGATGATATCAGCGGTCGATTCGACGCTCACGCCAGACAATCGCGTTTCCGCCTGACAACGAATACCCCGGTAGACGGCGATGACAGCATCACAGGTGTTTTAGAATTTGATTTCATGGTGACTAAAGGCGACTACGACAACGAGCGTATTAGTAACTCTTACTTACCTCGTATGCGTCACGCATTTTTGAAATATAAAAACTGGCTGGTGGGTCAAACCTGGACTACGTTCATGGACGTGGGTGCGTTACCAGAGTCACTGGACTTTATTGGTACCACTGATGGCATTACCTTTGGCCGTCAGGTCATGGTTCGCTATACCCACGGCGGTCTGGAAGTGGCATTAGAAAACCCTGAAACCACCGTAGTAGGTGTAGGAGCAACCGACGACAACTCTGTGCCGGATATCATTGCGGCCTACACAATGAAACAGGACTGGGGGCATGTAAAAGTAGCGGGTATCTTCCGCCAGTTAGCCTACAACGTAGGTGATATTGACGCGTCTGATACCGGCGCGGGTGTTTCTGTTACCGGTAAAGTGAAGTTAAGCGATACTGACGACATTCGCTTTACCTTCTTTACTGGTACCGGCCTTGGTCGCTATGCAGCCCTGAATGCTGCACAAGGTGCAGTGTATAACGACCAAACTGGTGAATTATCCTCGATCGCATCGACCGGTTATGGTGTTGCGTATCGCCACATGTGGACCGACAAAGCGCGTTCAAGCATCATGTTCTCTGCCTTTGATGCAGATGCTGATGAGGTAACCAAAGTCACAATGGGTGACTACACCGACAAAACCTACAGCGCCCGCGTAAACTACATTTACTCAATGTCTAAAACAATGACGGTAGGTGCTGAATACGCTTATGCGAAACGCGAAACAGACGCCGGACTGGAAGGTGACATGAGTCGCGTACAATTTTCTGCAAAATACGCGTTTTAGTACTACGCTTAATCAGACGGTCAGTTTTCTTCAACTCTGACTGTCTGGTTATGTTCTGTTGTTCCCAATTTGGCCACGCTAGACGTGGCCTTTTTTATACGTGCTATAAACGAAAACCAGACAACAGCAGCAAACCGAAAGGCAACGCGAAAAACACCCCGAGAATATACATCACCCCCAGTATTTTCCGTTTGGCAACCTGTCTTGCAAGCGCAGCAGAAAATACCGGCGGTATTTCGCGTAACCATGGTAAGCCAAAAATAATGGCAACGGCCAATACGTTATACACCAAATGCACCAGCGCTATTTGCAATGCCGGCTCTGCCATTACGCCGGTAATACCCAATGCCGCAATCAACGCCGTAATGCAGGTGCCAATGTTTGCGCCAAGGGTAAACGGGTAGATATCACGGGCGGTCAGTACGCCACTGCCGACTAAAGGTACCATCAACGATGTTGTTGTCGACGAGGACTGCACAAGCACAGTCACCGCTGTGCCTGAAGCAATGCCCGAAACGGGCCCTCTACCGATACTCTTGTACAACAATGACTTCGCACGCCCCACCATCAGCGCTTTCATAATACGTCCCAAAAACGTAATCGACGCAACAATTAGCCCGATACCCAGAATAATCATGATAGCGCCCGCGTAACCGTTGGATAAGTCTCCCAGCAACCACTGCAACTGCTCGTTCACCGGCTTTGTAACAGCCTTGATGGGATTAAAGCCCCCCACAGCCACTGCGGTATCACTATGCATCCAACTCACCAGCCAGCCACTTATGTGCTCCAGTATGCCAAAGAGGACTTCCAGCGGCAGAAAGATAATCACCGCCATAACATTAAATACATCGTGAATAGTGGCTGCCTGAAAGGCCTTTTCGTATTCCCGTTTGTCGTGAATATGCCCCATACTCACAATCGTATTGGTAATGCTGGTGCCCACATTGGCTCCCATCATCATCGGCACAGCCAGTGTGATAGGCAGTCCTCCCGCGACCATCGCCACAATAATCGAGGTAACCGTGCTGGATGACTGAATAAGGGCGGTTGCTAAAATACCGATGATCAAGCCAGTCACAGGATGGCTGGCAAACTCAAACAGCCCTTCGGCGTGGCCTGACGTCATGGTATTGAAGCCATTGCCAATAATAGACACGGCCAGCAGCATAAAGTAAATCAATACGCACAATACCGCCCATTGAGAGCGTTGGGGTTGAGGCGCAACCGTAATATCAACGGCGGGAGAAAGCGTAGGCGAATTCATAAGCAAACAGTGTGGCTAGTTTGCAATCAGCCTACGCAGAGAGTATGACATTTACATGAACCTATCCGGTCAGGAGACACCGGACAGGGCAAATTACAAGCGCGCTTTTTTCAGTCAGCAAAAAAGTACGCTAGCAAGGCTAAAAAGGCATAGGATAACGCTTCATTACCTGCTGAATCTGACGCAGGGTATCGTCAGACAACGTCATATCAAAGGCCTGCACATTTTCTTTCAACTGCTCAAGAGTTGTGCCGCCAATAATGGTAGAGGTTACACCCGGCACCTGATTCACCCAGGCTAATGCCAATTGAGACGGGGTAATACGCGCACGCTGTGCGACTTCTACATACCGCGCCGTGGCCTCATGCGCAGTTTCCGTATTGCGGAATAATCCCTGACGTTGCACGAAGGTCCAGCGGCTGCCTTTCGGACGCTCATCATTCAGGTATTTACCCGAAAGCATCCCGGTTGCCAGTGGCGACCAAGGCAAATAGGCGACATCTTCAAACGCGCAGGTTTCAATAAGATACGGCCAGTCTTTGGCATGCAACAGGCTGAACTCATTTTGAATCGATACCGGCTTGGGCACACCCAGCTCTTCACACAGGTTCAGGTAGGTGTGAATGCCCCACGGCGTATCATCAGACAATCCCCAATGACGTATTTTGCCGCTGTCGATGGCTTTACCGATCCCCTGAACGATGTCGCGCATACCAGCACGCTCTTTTGCTACATCGGTATTTCGGGGATTAGTACGCCACGGCCAGTGCTTGGCAAAATGTGGCGATGTGCGGTTAGGCCAGTGTAACTGGTACACATCAATATAGTCAGTCTGCAAACGCTGTAACGAGGCATCGATGGCCTGCTCAATGGTCGCAGCGGAAATCTCAGACCCCTCGCGAATATAGCGAATACCGCTGCCGGCGATCTTGGTCATTAACACGATATCCTGACGCTTCTGCGGATTGGCGGCCAGCCAGTTTCCGATAAAACGTTCAGTGTCCGCGTAGGTTTGTTCGTTTGGCGGAATCGGATACATCTCGGCGGTATCAATGAAGTTGATCCCTTGGTCGAGGGCCCAGTCGAGCTGTTCGTTGGCGTCTTGTTGTGTATTTTGAATGCCGAATGTCATGGTGCCCAGACATACGCGGGAAACGCGTAAGTCGCTGCTACCCAATAACTCGTATTGCATGTTTAACCTCTGCTTAATCAGGAGGCGAAGTCGATGCGTGTTGCTCCGCCTTGGCGAGACGCCGCTCTATCTGACGGCGGGACTCAACCATTTCATTTGCCAGTTCGGCTAACGACCGAAACTCTGAAAATCCCAGTTTACGGGAGTCGATATGTTGGTATTGTCGCTTACAGCGATAAAAGAACAACATAAAGTTAGCAAATGCCCGGTGAAAGGTCGCGAAACTTTTGACTAACAGTAAAATCAGTGCGACTGATGTCACAATGGCAATACCCGAACCGAATAAAGTAGCGCGTTGTTTTTGCGCTTCAATAACCGGTAATAGTGCGTCATCCAACCGCTGTAGTGCAGCTTCGACATTATGTGCCTGCTCACGGAACTGCCCTCTTAGCCCCTGCGACGCCTGCAGACCGATTTGTTGCCGCAGAGCGACCCACTGCCCCAGCGTATTAATGTACTCATTAACTAACTGCTGATCTTCCTGCAACAGCTGATTCGAGCGCGTAATGGCTTGAGAAAGCTGAGTCAGTTCCGTTAAAGATTCAGCGCGCAGAGTGTGCTGATAATCAACCACAAGAAATTGCAATCTCGACAACTCGACCTGTAGCTGAGGCTCGTATCGCTGGCCCTGAATAAACAGATTCTCGGCATGGCGGTACAGCGTTTTATTCAGGCCCTCGTTGGGCGTCAGTCCCACCTGCTTCATAAGGGTAACGAGTTTAAAGAGCTGCTCGGTGTAAGCCTGAGTGCTCTCTGCAATTTCGCCCACCAGCGATGAAGGTAGCTGATAGGATTTTACTATGTCATCCAAACCGTTTAACGCACTAACAAACTGCGTATGCTGCACGCGAAACTGGGTTAAATAGTCGGGATTCTTCCGCAGCAAAAAGTCTTTTTCATGACGCCGCAGTTGCAGCAAATCCTGTTTTAATTCCTGCAGTTCTTCGCGCTGCTCACTGAGGCCCAGTAACGCTCGATTGAAGTAATGCTGACTCACCACCAGCAAGGTCATGCCGAGCACACATACAGCAGTCATAAACAATAAGCGAAATTTAATCGAATCCCATTTCATAGCAGGCCCTAACGTGTTGCGCAGTGGACCGACGCTATCTCACAAAGATGTCATTTCCATGACAGCAAGCCAGGCATTATTGGTCGTGCTGACAAGTCGTTAAAAAATACTCGTATTGATATATGGCGCTTCAGGTCACCCGGCGAAGCTCCACCGTACCGTCTTGTCTGGTTAAAGCCTCAACAGGAAAATCAAACCGATCGATATCCAGGCAAAGGTGCAAATCCGACTCCGGGTTCCAGGGTTGGTCGGGGTCCAGGAAGCGCGCAGCACAGGGCGATGCCAGCAATTGCGATTTGATATCTTCTGGCACACATGGCTCGCCTAGTAACAAGCTTTTCAGGTATTGCGCGCAAACATCATCTTCTTCGGTGTTTTCTTCCGCTTTCCACCCCATTCTCACTAAGGTCACTACCTCGGGGCGTATACTGCGGATATATTCAGCCGTGGCTTTGGCATTTACCAGAGCGCCCGTTAGCACCATTTTTGCTTTTTTTGCATTGACTAACCCCTGAGTGCCGGCATGGGTTGTGTGCACAATGTACTTTCCCTGCAACGCCTCAGAGGCCAGCTCCGTGGGCGAATTCCCAAAGTCAAATCCCGGTAGTTTTTTCCCTTCACGTTCGCCAATCAGCAATGTCTCAGGTCTTGCAGACTTAAGTTCGAGAGCTTGTTCTATGGCTCCCACCGCAATAATCTGCTGCGGGGCTTGTGCCAGGCAATAACAGGCCACCGAAAACGCGCGAAACACATCAATGATGACCACAACCCCTTCGGCGGTTTGCGCGCCCTCAACAAAATCTGAAACGACGATTTTCATAATCCTACACTCCTGTTAAGTTGGCCAGTTCCAGGCCGGTGCAGTTAATCTGTCCTGACCTGTAATAAGGGTTTGGCCAATCTCCTTCTGCAGGCGAATGGCATTGCACCCCTCGACTCGCTGTAGCAGATTGATAAGCACAGGAGCATGAGAGACCACCCATACCTGAGTTGATTCTGAAGCCTTGACGATCAGGTTCGCAAGCGCAGGCAGTAAATCAGGGTGCAAACTAGTTTCAGGTTCATTAATTACCATCAATGCTGGAGGTCTGGGCGTGAGCAACGCTGCGACCCAAAGTAAGAAGCGCAGTGTCCCGTCGGACAGTTCCTTGCCCGTTAGAGGGCGTAAGAGCCCTTGTTGTCGGAATAACACGCTAAAATGACCGTCCTCGGTAACCTGAACATTCAACGTTGCGCCGGGAAACGCCTCATCAACAGCCTTTGCTAATCCCTCTCCGTCACCAATTTCAATAATGGTTTGCAACGCAGCGGCCAGATCGGCACCGTCGTGACTCAGGGCCAGGGTTCTTGAACCCAATTGTGGCAACCGAGACGGCGCCTCCTGATCCGTTCTGAAATGATCGTAGAATCGCCACTGCTTGATATATTCCCGCAGAGCCATTACTTCAGGAGCCTGACCAGGATCTGCCAGATGCGTAAATATACTTTCATACATTGGCAGATGCTGACAAATGACATTCCAGTTCCGGGCGTGCCGAATTTTGACCAGGTTATCTTTACGTTCTAGCAATGACGATGCAGGGCGATAAAGTTCTCCTTGCCATATGGCTTCACGTTTAATTTCTGGATCCAAATTAAAAGCGCTTGGATAAGGTACCGGTGGCGTAATGCCAAGCGCTACCGCATAGCTGAATTCTGTGCCCGCGAACCCAAGCTTTAGCCGCTTACGACTATTATCATGTGTGCCTTGTATAGCTGCATTACCCCGCTTCATGGCCGCAGAGATAACTTTTGGGCCAGCCCAAAATGTGGAATCCAGTCCGCCCTCGCGAGCCAAAGAGCTGATAACACCGCCCCGTGCGGTTTCTGCCAACAGTCTTAGCGCTCTGTAAATATTTGACTTTCCGCTGCCATTTGGCCCGGTAAGCAAATTCAGGTTACTTAATGGCACAACAATATCCTGCAATGAGCGGTAATTAGTGATTGCCAGCGTATTTAGCAAAATAGCACCCAATTGTTCCGGATCGTTCGTAGGCTAAAAGTCTATCAGTTTTTGAGATAGCTGGCTTGCTAACCCTAAGCAGAGCGAGGATTCACATAAATTAGGTAATATTTTTGCACTCACCACTATCTAGGGTGAAACCCCTATATCCGATTAAAACTCAGCCAGTCAAACTAAACCTGTGTCATCACAAATCGTTGTGATCAAAAAAATTCCCAAGCAGGAGTACGTTATGAAGAAGTTTGCTCTAACTACACTGGCCGCTGCTATGCTGGCAGCCCCAACCAGCCAGGCAATTGCTGACGCCCACATTGGCGAGCAAATGCAATCAACGCTTTCCACTCTGGACGCAGTAAGTTCAGTAATGGCTGTAGTAACTTACGATCAGATGGAACCACTGTCTGAAGCGCAATTAACACAGCTTTTAGGCCTTGGCATCACCGAAGGTGTGCAATTCAAATCATTGCCGATAATCGGTGTGGTAGCGAACAAAGCTCAAATCGAGCAGATTGCTGCAATGGATGGTGTGCGCTCAGTGTTTGCAAACCGTGAAATGACTCTATACAACGCCGATGCACGACAAATTACCGGCGTAGCAGATTTACAGACCACTGACTTCGAACAGCGTAACGGCCTGCAGTATACCGGTAAAGGCGTCACAATCATGGTGCACGATTCAGGTATCGACGCTTCTCACCAGGACCACTTCTTCGGCGATACTGTTGTTGAAAACGTTCAGGCTCTAACGCACGCTCAAGCATTGAGTCTTACCGGTGTTACCGAAGGCCTTATTCTTACTGGCCAGGTAAACACGGATACCAACTCGGGTCACGGTACTCACGTAGCCGGTACAATTGCCGGTAACGGTGCAATGTCTGATGGTAAATATGTTGGTGCTGCACCTGACGCCGACCTTGTAGGCTATGGCTCTGGTGGCGCAGTACTGCTGTTGGATACCTTGGGTGGCTTCGACTTTGCCATCAACAACGTCTACGAGTATGACAGCCCGATCCGAATTATCAGCAACTCATGGGGTTCTAGTGGCAAGTATGATCCACTGGGTCCTGTTTCAGTTGCAACATACAAAGCACACAAGCTGGGTATCATGAGCGTGTTTGCTGCGGGTAACTCTGGTCCGGGTGAAGACTCTCACAACCCATATGCACAGATTCCATGGGGAATTTCTGTTGGTGCCGGTGACAAATTCGGCAAGCTGGCTGGCTTTTCTTCACGTGGTCTGAAAGGCGAATCCGGCGAGTTCACTATGCCTGATGGTACCCAGTGGACTTACAACAACGACGTTACCGTTGTCGCTCCCGGTGTGGACATTATTTCAACACGCTCAGCGACTAACCTTGTATCAAATGGTGGTGACGCGGACGTTGACGCAATCGAAACGCAGTATGTGCCATTTTACACCATGATTTCAGGTACCAGTATGGCCACCCCGCACGTGTCAGGCATTATTGCACTGATGCTGGAAGCGAACCCAAATCTGGACAACCTGACCATCAAAAAGTTACTTCAGGAAACGGCGACTAACATGCCTGGCTATGAGCGCTGGGAAGTAGGTGGTGGATACGTTAACGCGCGTTCAGCTGTAGCCGCTGCGCTTAACTATGACATGAACCATAAAGTGACCGTCAATAACCTGGAAGGTAAAACATTCAATGCCAATGCGCTTGTGTCAGCCGCTGACGAAGAACTGAATGTTGAGTTGTTCTACTCACCAGTGGGTGCACCTGACATACAAACCTTTGAAGTTGGTGAGGACGTTGCTGTAGTTAAAGCTTCTGCAGATACGCTAGCGAACCTGACTAAACTGGTATTGGTTGACCCGGACGGAAACGAGTATTTCGGGAACCTGACAACGCCGGTATTATCTGAAAACATGCGTGTTTCAGCGCCGGGCATGGCGGGAACCTGGGGTGTGTATGTGTACGGCTTAACCTCGCTTTCAGGTGTCCAGGCTGACCCATTGGGCATTACTAACGGACCAGGCTTACCGGAAAATTTTGATGTAACCGTTAGCTTTGAAGTAAGCGGTGGTTATGACGGCCTGGACGACATTGACGGTCATCCTCAACAAGGTGCCATCGAATTTGCAATCAGCAACCGTCTGATGGACTCATTGGGTCGTAACTTCTGGCCAAACAACAATCTGCGTGTAAAAGACTTTGCTCGCTATGCCGTTATGGGCGGAGCAGTTCGTCAGTACCGTGACCTGCTTAACGAGCCTACTCCAGGTGTATCAGCACCGGGGGCAGACAAGCCGTTTGTTGAATCAGTCTCTGTGAACGGTGGCGCTCTGAAAGACGACATACGTACTCAGAACCCTGTACTGCTGGACGCCGCACAAGGTCAGGTTAACGCCTTCGCGACTATGGACAAAACAGACCTGAGCTATGCCATGGTGCAAATGCTGGGTTTACAGGAAGCAGCAGAAGCGTTCGACCCTGCTAACGACATTGTTGTGGACTACAAAGGCCAGACGATCGTCCTGGAAGATCAGCACATGATTCCTGACGAACTGAAAGGCTACGTTCAATTGGCAATTAACCTGTCTTTGATTAACGTTCACTTCGACGTAACGCAAAGCCCATTTGCCTTGGAACCGACTATCACCGCAAGCTTTGCGCCTGATACGAAAATCACCAGAGCACACTATGCTGTATTAGCGGGTCGCATGTTCGACTACTATTACAACTAAAGTCTAAAGCATTTCCACTCCTTTTCTTGAAGGAGTGGAAATATTGGTGTATTTTTAAACAGTCAAGAGAGGTAAATATAATGAAGTACTCTACCCTACCCCGCGCAATAAAAGGTTTTGTTGCAGCGTTTGTGCTGTTTACACCACTTAGCTTTGCACAGGTTGTGCTACCGCAGCAGTTGTCGTTTGACGATAACGAAATCGAAGCCACCATTGCGCTTACTAACGCTATTGAAGTCGATATTAAAGTTGAATTTGATAACGCCGTGGGCCTGAACGCCAGCAACATCGACATTAGCGCAGAGCTTCTGTTACCTACCGATTTATCCATTGTTAACCGCCTGCCGTCGTCACTTGTGACAGCAACAAGCGGTTTCCCGGTGGTAATTTCTATTTCGCCGAAGCCGGATGCCGGTTTTGCCTTCGAAGGCATGGCAATGGTAGAGATATACACCAAAGCATTACATTTTAACCCGGCACTACGTATTTTCCGCTCGCATGCCAACGGCGAATTTGAGGATATTACTCAGCTCACCGCCGCAGGCAGTATCCGTTCTCGCGGAAACACAGGTAGCTTTTCTGATTTTATGATTTTAATGGACCTGCGTATCCCCGAAAACGTTATTGACACGAAATTCGCTCGGATAGAACAGTTTATTGCCGACCATTCTTCGCAAATTTCGCCGGTTATCATGTCGGCACTGAACGCCCAGCTTAACTTCTTGCAGGACGACATCACCAATGCCGACTACATCGCTGCATTGAGTGTGGTCGACACCTTGATCGACTTGGTTGAAAGCTGTAACGGTGACTTTATGGCCGATGTATGGCGCTCTTCTGACGACCTGGTTAACGTGAAAGGCGAGTTACTTACCAAGCTACATACCTTGCGGTTTAGTTTGCGAACGCTGTAATCCCGGACATCATGTTATGCCGTTGCAACTTGCTTATGCCAATGAACAGGGTGTTATAACAGAACACCTGATGTTTGAAGGAACGTCCTACAAATTAGGGCGTTCCAGTCAGGCAGATATTGTTATCAGACATCCTCAAATTTCGCGGATTCATGCCACGATTAAAACCGATGCAGATAACGATGTTTCTAACTGGACCATCGACGACACCAGCAGCACGGGCTGTTTTGTGGGTGGTAGAGCAGTGAAACATGAAACCTTACCAGACAACACCCTGATGTTTCTCGGCCCGGTGCCCTGTCAGTTAAAACGCCTCAGTATGAGCGACCTCGCTCAACAGGACAGTGTTTACTTCTGGCGTAAACAACAACTGCGCCAGTTTGAAAAGACCATCTACCAATCTCACGATACCTCATCGATGCTCGACGTTGCTCGTCATTCGATGACACAGACACTGGGCTGTGAGCGCGCAGCATTACTCTTGTTCGACGAGCAACAGGATATCGGTTCTGCTATTGGCCATGAAGATTGGATGGATACCCAGCAGTTCAGCGGAAGTCGTACCGTAATAAAACATGCTATAGAAACCCGCCAGCCAGTGGCGGTTGGTGATTTACAAGCAGATCACCAGTTCAGTGCACAACAGAGTGTTATTCGATACGGGCTGAAGGCAGCCCTCTGTGTGCCCGTCATTGCAGAGGACCGGGTTATCGGCGTACTTTATGGCGATAACACCCAGGGCAGGCAATATTTCACCCATACGGACGTTAAGTTGACACAGTTACTTGCAAATATGTTGTCATTACGTTTGTTATTCCACTCCATAGAACATAATATTTCTTTAGTGACAGAAATTTAGCGATGCGCCACAGGCGCAAAGTAGGAGTGGGTACGTGTCGGGTTCGGATGTTACGAACGAACAGGATCTTGCAACTCAGCAGTTGCACGACGTTCGGGTGCTCCCCGAAGGCTTACAGCTGGTCAATCGCTTCACCATCAAAAAACAACTGGGTGGCGGGGCGCAGGGTCATGTTTATCAGGTGTTCGATGAGCTCCTAGAAATAGACGTCGCCATAAAACTGCTGCCCACTCAATTAAGCGCGCCTCAACAACTCGACCAAATCCGCCACGAAGTCAATCTGGCCCGCCAATTACAACACCCCAATATTGTTCGGGTACACGATGTATTCAGCGACAACCATTCGCTGTTTTTCACCATGTCTTTGATCGAAGGCGAACCTTTACTGGCCCGCATACAACGACCCGTTTCGGTAGAGGAATACCAGCGTTGGGCAGGCCAGTTGCTTGATGCTATTGCAGTATGCCAGCACCAGGGGATTTTTCATGGCGACATTAAACCCGATAACCTGCTGATCAATAGTCACAATGACTTAGTGCTTATCGATTTCGGTATTGGTCAGCAACATAGCCATCCCAAGCCTCAAACCAGTGGGCACAGTGAATATGCTGCCCCGGAAGTACTGCATAGCGGCATTACCAGCCAGACCGCCGATCTCTACAGTGTCGGTATTGTGCTGAAACACATCATCGACAGTGTCAAACCAACGCAGAACGATGCCACAAAGCCACCCCAGCATTGGTATGACGAGCAACATGCTTTTCTGGCTTCATTAACCCATGAGCATGCCAGCCAGCGTCCGTCTACAGATGATGCACTGACAGCCTGGCACGATATGATCAATGCCAAAGACACTCAAGAAGCCTCCTCTTCAAAGGTAAAATGGCCTTTGGTAAGTGGTGTATTACTGGTCGTGTTGGTCGCCCTGGCCGCAAGCTTGTTTTGGCCTTCGTCGGTTGCTATACCTGATAAAACCCTGCGCGTAGGACTGGTTACACAACAAACCTATGCCCCAACTACCCTGTTGGCCAACTTACTCTCTTACCCGGTAGAAGCGTCAGACAGCATTGCGCTTGCGGAGCGCAGGCCAATAGAACAATTGGTCGCCAATCTCGGTCTTTCACCGGTCCAATCTGCCGATGACCGCACTACATTGAGCACGACACTGGGTCTCGATATTTTGCTACTGTTAGATGCAGCGCCGTTGTCAGACTCAGAATATCAGGTCTCCGTGGCGGGTGTGTTGATGCCTGCCAACCAGTACCTGTTTGAAGTGAGCCGGACAGTGAAAAACGATGCACTGGGCGAAGGTGTTGCCGCCATGGGTACGCAAATCACTGAACTATTACTCAATGCAATTAATCAGCCCGGAGCCGCTCCTGATCTAAGTTATCTCGACAACATTGCGTCAGCCATTAACGACCCAATTGATATTTCCCCCGAAGCACACATTGCACGCTTGCAAAAGCAATCCCCTGACTACCCTGGTGGCTGGTTGAAAGGTGCCGAACTGGCATTGCAAAAAGGAGACTACAGCGCTGCACAACAACAGCTGTCGGCGTTATTTGCACTTAACAACAGCAGCGAGTACTGGCAACTGCGCGGCAAAGTCCTGCAAGCCGAGCTCACCGATGATCTTGATCTTGCGGTGCAAGCCAGTGATCGTCTGTTATCGCTCTATCCAAAGCATACCGAAGTCCTCTATTTGGGTGCACAAATTGCCCAGTGGGCAGACGACCCGCGCAAAGCCATGTCGCTGTATCAGCAAGCGCTGGCCATTAATCAGAACAACCCGCAGTTGTGGTTCGAGCTGGGTCGCCTAAAAATCATTCAGGGCGATATCAATCACGCGGTCACCGAAGAGCTGACACAGGCGTTGATAGCTGCCCGGCGGCTCGGCGATACCCTGGCTGAGGGGTTAATTTTAAATGCCTTCGGTGTAGCGCATCTGCGCCTGGCTGATTACCCGCAAGCCGAGCGTTATTTCAGTGATGCGCTGGCACTGCGTGACGCCGACAGTGTGCCGGAAGACAGGGCGACAACACTGGCCAATCTGGCCAATGTGGCCGCGATTAACGGACATTTTGAAAGAGCAGAGACCGCGCTGCAAGAAGCGTCGATGCTGTTAAGTCAGCTTGGTAACATTGCTAAACAAGCACATATTCTGGATACCCTTGGCTTTTTGTACGAAGAGAAAGGGCGATATCAACAAGCCCTGAAATACTACAAACAGGGGCTGGATTTGCGCACGCAACTGGACGACACTGCCAAACAGGCCGAAAGTATGTCGAACGTCGCTTACATGCATTTTCTGTTGGGTGATTACTCACTGGCTGATATTTACTGGAATCAGGCGCTCAACCAGTTCGAACGCATTAACGATCAGGTGCATCTCATGCGCACTCACCAAAACCTGGCGCTAATGAGTATGGTGAAAGGCGACCGGCGCGCGGCAGCGAAACACCTCATTAAGGTGGATACAAACATATCGCCGAGCCAAACCCAGGAGCAGATGATAAACCAGCTGTTTTACTCTTATCTGAATTTCGCACAGGGCAAGCTCACTGAAGCGACCCGAAATGTGAACGAAGCGCATAAGCTCGCCGAAACCTCTAACGACAGCCGCGCACTGATAGAAGTGTATTTGTGGCACGGCGAGATGTGTCTGCGCATTGCAGACTGGCAATGCCTGGCTAATCAACTCAGCGTTGTGGAGCCTCTGGTTTCCGATGATATGCTCGAGTACGCCACGGTGTTTGGCTGGCTGTCTAATGCCTTAGCACTTGAAGTGGGGCAAGTAGACAGAAGTGAATTACAGCCCTTTATCGACAACCTGCCTCTGGGTCAGATCCCGCTTACGGTAGAGCTAAAAGTACTCTTAGATTTGCAGGAGAGACTTCGACTCTCACCAACGAGCAAGCTAATGACAAGGGCGAACGAATTGGCTAAGCCAATTTACTACCAGTCTTACATGCAGTGGCTATACTTAAACAGTGAGCTGGATATCGAGGCACTCAGAAAGTTAAAAGCGCAGCTTCAGGGTCACCCTGAGCATTGGCGTAATCATCTGTATTTGACGCGCTTTACCGACGAATATTCTCAGCAACAACAGCGATTAGCACTGCAGAACTGGCTCAGCCAACTCAGTGAAACTCAGGCAAAACAATACGAGGCCCACTACTTTTGAAACGCAGCGATGACGAGCAGGCCGCACTGATAGAAAGAATTCGGCAGCAGCAGGACGAACTCAAACGCCGCCTTGACGAAGAGCAAATCAATTTACGTGAACTGGCGCGTCGCCTCTGGGCCCAGCAAGAAAGTGAAAAAGCCCGCTTGTCGCGAGAACTCCACGACGGAGTTGGCCAGTTACTGACAGGGCTCACCCGGCGTTTGCAAGGCATAGCTGACACCGATCCGCAATTTCAGGAATTACACGATATCGCCGAAATGGCATTGGCCGATGTGCGTCAGTTGTCGCGTATGATGAGTCCGACCATTCTGGATGATCTAGGCCTGAAACCCGCGCTTAAATGGCTTTGCCGAAACCTGTTTGCCGCCGAGGATATGAATTACGCTTGTGATATCACCCTGAAAAGTGATATTCCTAAAGAGCGGGCAATTTTGGTGTTCCGTATTGCACAGGAAGCATTGGTGAATGCATTAAAGCACAGCCAGGCCGACACAATTACACTCAACCTTGGCCAGCATCATCAGGTAATACGGTTAGATATTATCGATAATGGCGTAGGTTTCGACAGCGAAAACGTAGAGCGGGGAATAGGCATGTCCAGCATGTTGGACAGGGCCAGTGCATTTGATGCCGAGTTAACGATACAGGCTCGCCCCCAGCAAGGCACACACATCACATTAACGGTAGCGTTATGACAATAAAAATAGTGCTGGCAGACGATCACGTACTCATGCGACAAGGTCTTAGCCAGGTATTAAATGCCGACCCTGGCATTGATGTTATTGGTGAATGCGGCGATGGTGTCGAACTCATCGAGCAGGTCATTAAACTCCGACCCGACGTTGTTGTTATGGATATCTCCATGCCAAAGATGAGCGGTCTGGTGGCTATCGATAAACTACTTAGCCAGCGTCCTGACTGTAAGATTCTGGTGCTGTCGATGCACAACGAACTCGAATACATTGAGGCAATGCAGGATGCCGGTGCCAAAGGCTACGTATTAAAAGAATCATCCAGCGATGTTCTGATAGACGCCATCCGCAGTATTTATCACGGCCGGACCGCCTTCATAGCTGCTCAGCCTGGCAGCGACCAGGAGAAACCATCCCGTGCAAGCCCTATTACCGCCTTGACCCGGCGCGAGCGTGAAGTCTTCTTTCTGGTCGCCGCAGGCAATACCAGCAAGCAGATCGCCGAATTACTCACCATGAGTTTGAAAACGGCTGAAAACCATCGAAGCAATATCTATAAGAAACTGAATGTAAGCAGTTCAGCTGAGCTAATCCGACTGGCAGGCAAAGCTGGCCTGCTGGAATAGCCTTCCCCTAAAAAGGAAAAGGCCAGCTAAGCTGGCCTTTGGGGTACACGATGAACTATTTTGCAAGAATGGGTCATCGTTGAGGAGCGGGTATTACAAGTTATTGAAGTTCGTTACTGAGAACGCTGCTTCGCCACGAGTCACTTCATTCGCTGGGTTAAAGCGGGCATGGAGTGTAGGCTCAAAATCAAATGGCCCCTGCGTGGTATATACTTCTACTGTCATCAGACCTGCAGCCAGTGCTTGCTGAACATGTCCGCGTAGTTCTGGTGCAATCAAGTGTGAATCTTCCAGCTCAATCGCTTCACCGAACACAATTGCTGTTACAGTATCAGCCGGGTCAAATGCTGCAGCTTCGGCTTCCAGGCCAAGGGCCTGAACCAGAGAGTAAGCCAGGTCTTCTTTGCTAACTGTGCCCTGCGGGTTGAAGCTACCAGAACCTGCGTCAGTCATAACTGCAGCGTCTGTCATCTCAAGGTCAGACAATACGCCGCCTTTCGTTGTCGCAGAGTTAATCGCTGCATTGAAGTGGCTGCTGCTTGTATCAGTAAACTGAGATACGTTGCCGTTTTGCGCCTGACGAAGATTTGCAGACAGTGTCAATGTGTCGGCCAGCTCTTCACGAGTCAGATGGGCATCCGGCGCAAAGCCATCGCTACGAGCATCCATCAGCTGTTTGCTTACTACATTTTCAATAAACGATTGTGCCGGATGGCCTACCGCGTCATCGATACCTGAGAAGCCAGACGTTTCCAGCAAACGGATATTAACTTCTACCGTGCCTGGAATACCTACACCGTTGGTCACACCAAGCGGATCTACCGATACGCCGCTAATGCTACCAATGCCGCGAGCATATAATTTCCACGTTCCTGCCATGCCTGGAGCAGATGTACCTACGGAAGAGCCAAGCACAGGTAGACCAATACCAGAACCGTAACGGTTGCCGTCAGGATCTTCCAGAACGAATGCGACAGCGTTTTCGATTGAGGCGCTGGCTACCACCATCGATACATCGCCACCTACTTCAAAGGTCTCGGTTGGTGACTCACCTACCGGCAGATAGGTCGCTTCCAAAGTAAACGCATCGCCTTCGGTAACGTTCGCAAAGCCGTTGAATTCACGATCTTTCTTCACTGTGTCACCAAACACATCAACACCATCAACTACCGCTCTTACAGCAGCATGCGCATTGATATAACCTGCACCTACTTCCCAGGCTTCACGAGCAGCCATAGGTGTAGCGGTTTCTTGTACAATGTGCTTCACTTCACGCCAGGTCAGCGTTGGGTCAGCTTCAAGCATCAGCGCGACAATACCTGACACATGCGGTGCAGCCATAGACGTACCGCTTGATACGGTGTAATACGGCAAGTGCTGCGGTTCGATCATTTCTGCATCGTCTGTCGCACTTAACGCACCTAAACTGGATAGAGAATCGCGTGCCGAGATGACATCTACACCCGGAGCGGTAACAGTTGGGCGGTCTTCCCAAGTGTAGACCTCACCATCGACAACGACTTCTCCACCCTTGCCGCTAACACCACGAGAACTGAAATCAGCCAGCTCGCCGTTTTTGTCACCAGCGGCAACGGTAATGACCCAAGGCGCTTTTTTGAAGTTCCCGGTAATCGTTGACTCACCAGAGCCCGAGTTACCCGCTGAGAACACGGTAATTACGCCGCGATCAGCCAACATTTTGGTTGCGATGTTTGTCGGATCGTCAGGGTTAAATTCTGTACCAACATCACCGGTGCTACCGAATGAGTTGGAGATTACGCGAATGTTGTAGGTAAATTGGTGTGTCAGCGCGTAGTCAAAGCCACCAATTGTGTCCAGAATAAACAGACCTGCTCCAGAGCCATAACCGACAATGTCGGCACCCGGTGCAACGCCAGCATGTAAGCCAGAGCTCATTGCGCCATTGCCGCCTACTGTGCCCGCTACGTGCGTACCGTGCCCACCCAGGATATCGGTGTTGATAACGTCTTCCTGATAAGTGACCGGCAGAATACCACTAAAGCTGGCAAGGTTAGTTTGTGCAAGTACGTTCTGTACAACATGGTCAGGGAAAGCCAGGTCGCCGTGGGTACCATCGATACCTGAGTCGTTAACCACAACGCCAATGCCGCGGCCAGAGTATGGGATGCCATTGTTACGCAGACTTTGATCTGCCTGCATAGCTTTCACGCCAGTAATTTGCGTTGATTCATAGTTTTCAAATGTCAGCTCGTCGTTGTTCCATACCGAAACAACGTCGTCTCGCTGATACAGCGCTTCAACCTGCGCTTTAGTGGCCATTACACCTACAATTGGCATACTTTGCATGCTGATACCGGTACCAATGCCCAGCTCAGTCAGTGCATTAATTTGTTCTGCTGTCGGTGCGCCGTTACCGTTAAATGTAACAATTACCTGATGCAGTTCGGTTGGAGCCTCGGCAAGATTTGCAGCCAGGTCAGCGTCGAAAGTCTTTGCGTTTACGAATGAAGCAGGAAGCGCAAGCGCTACTGCAGAAGCTAACAGAGTTTTACGATTTAACAGTTTCATGATCTTCACCTCTTGTCATGGTTACGGGTTTAGTATTGAGCAAAACCTGTACTGCCTCTATGGGGAGTTCCCCCTATAACGCGCCTATTTTTTACATTTAATTAACACGCTGAGTGTGGGTTGGAGGTGACGATACGATCATGACGCTTCATCCAATTTTAATGAACATATCTCAACGCTGCTGGAATGGCTGAACACCAGCAGTGCTGCTGGTATTCGTTACCTATTTTATTGATAGGGGCTTCTGTAACAGTAAACAGCAAAACTCAACATTCCCAATAAACAGGATTTCGGAAAGGAAAAAATGACGAGTTAAAAAACAGGCAAAAAAAAGCCCTCAAACTGAGGGCTAAAATGAAGAAGAGGAACACGAGAACTCCTTCATGAGAGCTATTTACGGCGACGTCTTAATCCAACCATCGCGCCCAACCCAGCCAACAGCAAGCCCAAAGAGCCGGTTGTTGACACCGCAGGTGTATTTTCTTCGAGTACCGTTGCCGTTAACTGAAACAACCCGTCTGTACAGAACATGTTGTCGTTATCGTAATAACAGGTATCGTTTGAACCATAGCCGAACTGCCCGGTAAGAATGTTCACTTCACCGACGGTGACCTGAAAACCTTCGTCTGGGTTATCACCAAATATCAAATTGTCGGTTGTAAACGAGAAACTATCCGTATTCGACAAATCCGCTATCCCAGCATTGAACGAATATGTGGGCCCATCCATAGCAACAAGTAAATCAAGCAATGCATTGCTACTATCGTTGTAAACAAAGTAGCCGCCAATCCTATGAGCATCGCTGAATGTTTGAGTATTAAAATCATACCTAATCACTCCAGCTGTAGCGCTTGCAGACATCATTAATAGCGACATTAAAACAACAGACTTCATCTCACACCTCGGATACTGTTGAAAGGTTGCTTTAAATTTAGACAATGAAGGGAGGTTTCGGTATAGGGGTTTACCCCTAGTTGGCAAAATAGCGTGGTTTATTTTGACGGATAAAGCGCATTGGTGGCTTTAGTAGAGATATAGTGTCGGAATTTGAATACAAAAAACAAAAAAGGCCGCTTGCGCGACCTTTTTCAG